>DATEOL010000057.1:0-29568 GCA_035274025.1 Gemmatimonadales bacterium
CCGGTTCGACAAGATGATCTTCTGGGCCGCGGGCACCCAAGGCCCCCTGGCTCCTCCCGGCACCTACGCGGTCCGCGTAACGGCGGGGGAGAAGTCGGAGACCGTCCCGCTCACGCTGCTCAAGGATCCGCGAACGACCGCGACTGCCGCCGATCTCGATGAGCAGTTCGCGCTCGCGCTCCAGATCCGTGACAAGACCACCGAGGCCAACGACGCGGTGCGAACGATCCGCAACGTCAAGTCACAGCTTGGTGCGCGGCAGAAGGCGGCCGGCACCCGGGGCGTCGACCTGGACAAGCTCGCCCGGTCATTCATTGCGGAGCTGTCGTCGGTGGAAGGCGAGATCTACCAGGTGAAGAACGAGAGCTCGCAGGATCCGCTCAACTTCCCAATCCGCCTCAACAACAAGATTGCGGCGCTTGCCGGAGTCGTCGGCAGCGCCGAGGCGAAGGCCACCCGCCAGAGCGTGGAGGTATTCCGGATTCTTTCGGACTCGCTCGCGATGCAGACCGGCAAGCTCAAGCGCGCGCTCGACAGCGGCCTGCCGCCGATCAACCGTGAGATCGAGAAGCTGGGACTGAAGGCGATCGTGCCCTCCACGGAGGAGGTCAAGTGATGCAGGCGAAGACAGCCTTCCTGTCTGCGGTCCTGGTGATGGGAGGTTGCAAGCCCCAGGCCCCGGTCGAATATCCGACGGCGGATTTTCCGCTGCCGACCGACACCGTCCTGACGCCTTACGTCAACGTTCCGGTCGGGACCTGGCTCGGCGGCACCCGTTGGGGCGTGGTGTCCAACGACGCCGCCGAGGCGGCGATCGTGGATTTTTCCACCAAGTCGAAGCAGGCGCTCGGCAGCAAGAAGGCAGGGGGAACCGAGATCAGGAACCCGGTTTCGATCTTCATCTCCAGTGACACCATCTGGGTGACCGACTGGGCGCTCAGCCGCGCCACCCAGTGGACCCAGGCGGGGACTCCGGCCGGCTCGGTCCCTGCGCCGCCCGAGCTTCGGGGCGCGCTGCCCGTGATGCGCGACGCGGCGGGGCAGCTGTATTACGAGATCCGTGCCCCGGCACGTCGCGATGGCAGTGGGAATCGCGATTCAGCGGCGATCGTGCGCCAGGTGCCGACGACGGCGCGGTTCGACACGGTCGGTCGTCTCTCTCCGCTCGATCTCGCGGAGGTGAACGATGCCGCGGGCCGCCGTTTCGAGCGGCGGGTGTTCAGCGGAGTCGATCGCTGGGGTGTGCTCCGCGATGGGACCCTCTGGATCGCGCGGGTGTACCAGAATTTCGTCACCTGGAGCGACCCCTCGGGCAAGATGGTCAAGGGACCCGACTTGCCTGACCGCGTCATCGAAGTCACGCCCACCGATCGCGACCAGTTCATTTCCCAGTTCCCCGAGGAGCTTCGGTCGACCGCCGAGGGGCTTCCCTTCGCGCCCCTCAAGCCGCCGTTCGAGAACGCTCTCACCGCGCCCGATGGAGAGGTGTGGCTGGAGAAGAGCCGACCGGTGGTCGATTCGACGAGGACGTATCACCTGGTCGACCGGAAGGGCGGATTGCGCCGGGTCCTGGTGCTGCCGAGCCGGCAAGGGCACCTGATCGCGGTGGGGGACACACTCGCGCTGGTGGCCGAGCAGTGGCGGCAGGGTGTGCGTTTGATGCAGGTCCGAATCCCACACTAGTCCCATGAAATAGCATCATCGTGCAGGTCAACATCCTGTCCTTGAATCGTGAAAGCGGTTCGTCTCCTCCTCCGGGCGAGCGAATCGCTTTCACTTTTTGTAAGGACATGTTGCCATGCGACATCGATGGACCATAGCACTCTCCCTGGCACTGGCTCTTCCAACGCTCAATCAGGCTGAGCAGCCGGCCGCCCGGGCCCGGTCCGAGACACGTGTGTCGACGGTCATGCTGACCATCAAGCTCGACTCGGACATCAAGCTGCCCTCGAACTTCTCGCCCTCGTCGATCAAGGTGAAGGTCGGCAATGAAGAGCGGATGCTCGATGACAACGACAAGGACGGAACCTGGCAGGCCGTGTTCGACTACCTGCTGCCCGGGCTCTATCCGGTGACGCTTGGCCTGCCTGACGGCGTCAGGGTCGAGACCGATCCAGCGCTTCCGATCGAGATCGAGGTCGAAGCGGGCAAGGACATCAACAAGGACATCACCCTCAAGTCGGTGACGACCATTATTCCGTAAGCGGGAAGCAGGGAGTGGGACGCGGGAACAGGAAAATTCGTAAGCCGCAGCCGATGGACCGTGGTAACTCCCCCCAGCCACGACCGTTGACTGCGGTTTACGCTTTTCTCCCCCCCACACCTGACACTCATGCGAACATGATGCGCGGTGCCGACATGTCCTGATCCTCCGAGCCCGGGTCGTCTCCGGATCGGAGTGCATCGCAATCGAACTCTAGCAAGGACACGCTGCCATGCGACGTACGTGGACAAGTATTGCCTGCCTGGCGTTGACAGTGATCGGGTGCAGTGACAGCAATGACAACGGGTCGGAACCCAATGGTGAGACGACAAAAATCTCCCTGCTGCTCACCGACGCGCCCGGTGACGTTGAAACCGCCGTCGTGACGATCAGCGAGATCTACCTGCAGGGCGGTCCGGATGGCCGCACCACGCTGCTCGACGATCCGATCACCGTGAACCTGGTCGACCTCGCCAACGAAACGACGGTGATCCTGAATGACAAGGAGGTGAAACAGGGGACGTACGACGAGCTTCGTTTCGTGATCTCCGGTGCGTACCTCGAGGTCGCAACCGAGAATGGGAGTGAGATCTTCGCCTCATCGCCCGATTACGCCGGACTGCCGCAGGGCGCCGTCGTCTCCGGTGACCTCCAGATGCCGAGCCTCGGAACGTCCGGTCTCAAAGTCAACTTCGGCGACCCGCTCACCTTCACCGAAGAGGAGCAGACGCTGCTGGTCGATTTCGACGTCTCGCAGAGCTTCGGGCACCAGGCTGGAAATTCCGGCAAGTGGGTCATGCATCCGGTCGTCAACGGTGCGTCGGCGACCCAGGCGGCGTCGGTGACGGTCTCGGTGAACCTGGCCGCGGGTGTGACGCTGCCGACCACGACTTCGCTGGCCGCGTTCAAGGTGAAGGTGGGCGGTGAGGAAATGACCTTGACTGATGCCAACTCGGACGGGACGTACGAGGCGACGTTCGAGTTCCTGCTTCCGGGGACCTACGCGGTGTCGCTGGTCCTGCCGGCCGGCATCACGATCGGAACCGACCCGGTCCTTCCGGTCGACCTGGAGCTGGATGCGGGTGAGGCGGCGACACAATCGATCAGCATCACTTCAGTAACCGTGCAGTAGGACGTCAAAACTCCGAGTAGACGCCGAGGCTCCACTGCCTCGGCGCACCCGGCGTCCGCTCCTGCACGTCGGTGTAGAACGTGTTGAAGAGGTTGCGGACGCCGGCCAGGAAGGTGAGTCCGAACGCCTGATATGCGCCCCGCAGGTCGAGCGTGAAGATGCTGCCGCGCGGGTCCAGCGGATATCCGATTACTTCGTCCACCCGACTCCGGTACCGCACGTCGACAGCCGCGAGCCCCCGCAGGGCGGTCACGGTGCCGGTCACGTTGTGCTGGGAGCGATAGGGAAGCGCCTTGCCCGTCCCGAGGTCCTCGCTGTCGAGGAACAGGTAATTGGCCTCGACGTCGATCACGCCCGGCACCACCGTGGCTCGCGCCCCGACATCGAGGCCGAGGACGCGGGCGCGACTCACGTTCTGGAACTGGAAGACGAGGATTTGGTCCGGTGCGGCGGCTGGGGCAATCAGGTCTTCGTACCGGCTGCCGAAGAGCGCGCCGTCGATCCGGAGGGCCGACCAGGGGTACGTCGTGACGCCCACCTCACCCGACCACGCGTGCTCGCCCCGGAGCTCGGGATTGGGAACCACCTGGAAACCGTACTGCCTCGTCGATACGAACTGTTCGATTGCGCTCGGCGCCCGGTAGCCGCGGGCAATCGACGCGCGGAAGTTGGTGGCGGTCCCCGCGGCGTACGCGAGGCTCACCTTCGGATTGATTGTGGTCTCCGGCTCTCCACCGGTCGCGGAGTGGAAATCGGCGCGAAGACCGAGCGTTCCCTTGAGCTTGTTCGAGAGCGCGATCTCGTCCTGGGCGAACCCGGCGACGTCGGTGATGGCCGGCTCGCCGATGAAGTTCGACCGCACCGTGGTCCAGGATCCGTCCCCGCCCGTCGTGATGGCGTGGGCGCTTCCCCGCGGAAGCCAGGAAAGCTGGGCGCTGCCGCCCCCGCGAAAGGCCTCGTGCCAGTCGGTGTTGTCATGGAAGGCGTTCCGGTTCTCGTTCCAGTTGAGGTACGGACTGATCCGGACCACCAGCTGGTCGCGTGAGACCGGCGTGAAGGTTCCCCCGGTGAGTACCTGGGAGTACACCGAGCGATCACCCAGCTCCGCGGGAGTCACCTGGTAGGGCGTGCTGGCGTCGTTCCAGGTGAAGAACTCGTCTTCGTCGAGGCGTGACCACACTGCATACGCGTCCCACGGATGCGTTGCGCCGGCGTTCGAGCCGAGCTTGAGGCGCGCGGCCCAGAAGCCGGAGCGGCCGTTCTCGGTGAAGCCGTCCGATCCTTCCCGCTGCAGCGCAATGCGTACGCCGGTGCCGCCGATGCGACGGCCATGCTGCAGCGTCACACCCTGCTGGTTGAGGGTGTGGTTGGTGAACTCGTATTGCGACTGGGTGTTCCAGACCCCGCCGTGGAGCAGGACCGTGGTGCGCGGACGTTCGTCGACCGGCTTGGTCACCAGGTTCACCACACCGCCCAGCGCATTGCTGCCGTAGAGGGCCGAGTAGGCGCCCTTCACCACCTCGACCTGGTCGAGGTCGAGCAGGGGGAGCGATTCCCAGATCACCTCGCCGCCGTCGGCGGAGAGGGCCGGGTGCCCGTCCAGCAACATCAGGACGCGGCTCCCCACGCCGCGCGCGAATCCGGTCGATCCGCGGATGTCGACGTTGTCGCGGCCGTTGAACGTCACGCCGGAGACGAACGGAAGGGCCTGGTCCAGGGTCACGACATTGCGCTGGATCGCCGCGTCCCCAGGCAGGATCGCGACGCTCGCCTCGGCGCGGTCGAGCTCCTCGACCCGCCGGTTCGCGGTCACCATCAGGCCAGGGAGCTCGAGCGGCGCGGGGCGAAGCGAGACCTCGAGCTCGCCGGGCGCGCCCCCGACTTCGACCGTCACGGAGTCGGGAAGGAATCCGACCGCGGCGGCGAGGATCGTTCGCGATCCCCGGTCCAGCGCGCGGATGACGAAGCGGCCCGATGAATCGGCGGTGGCGGAGAGAAGCGATCCCCGGACCCGCACCAGCGCGCCCGGTATTCCCTGACCCGTGGCGGCGGCGCGGATACGACCTGCGACGACCCCGTCTCCGCTCTGGGCGAAGACGGGGTGGACGGAGAGCAGCAGCGCGAGCCCCGCGAGGAGAACGCGCATCAATTCGCTATTGCTTGAGCCACGTGCTGCGGATGCGGATCCCTGACGCCGTAAGGTCGGTGCTGAAGCTGTTGCCGTTCTGGGTGTAGGTCCCGGTGGCCTGCCCCAGGGTTCCGCTCTGGGAGAACTGGTTGCCGTTCGTGGTGTAGGTGCCCTGGTCGACCACGGCCGGCTGGCCACCAATGTTGATCGCCACGTTGTACGTGGTCGCGGTGAGCACGAGCGTCCCGGTGGCAAGCGGCGGCGTCACCGGCTGGGTTTCACCCTGCTGGAACGACTGCAGCGAGTAGGTGCCCGAGAGATCGGTGGAGGGACCCGTTTCATCGTCATCCGAGCAGGCCATGAGAGCCACCGCGGCAAGCGCCGCGATCAGCGTACGGCGGAGCATCATTCAGGTTCCGAGTGGGAGGTGCGGGGAAGATAGCATCTGGCGATCCGGCGATCTAGCGACCTGGCCATCGTACTTCTGATCGGGAGATCGCCAGATCTCCAGATCGCGAGATGTCACTCCGGTGGTGGCGCCGAGGGAGGGGGCCGCCTCCGGCCTTCCTCGTACCACCGCCGGGTGATCTCCCCGGCCAGCTCCCGGTTCCCCAGCCCGAAGGCGAGACCGAACGCGAGCGCCACGGCGCCGAGGATGAGCGTGAACGCCGAGGTGACGATGTCGCCCGCGACGCCGACCTGTTGCAGCGCCATGAAGATCGCGATCAGGATCACCGCGGTCTTGGCCACCTTGGCGAGCGTGGGAACGCCCTCGACGTTGCCCGCGGAGGCGAGCACGATGGCGCGCACGAATTCACCCACGATCATGCCGAGGATGACGATGATGAGCGCGGCGATGATGGTCGGGATGTAGGAGAGCATCATGCCGAACATCTGGTTGATGCTCTCGAGCCCGAGCGCGGTCGCGGAGAGCAGGATCACCACCAGCATCACGAGCCAGAAGAGCAGCTTGCCGATCGCGTGGACCGGGTCGAGGTGGGTGCCGGCGCGCTCCATCGCCTCGGTGAGCCCACCCGCCTGGGCGACCTTGTTGAACTCCATCCGCTTGAGCAGGTGGTCGGTCCACTTCTCGACCTGCCGGGCGAGGAAATACCCGGTGAGCAGGATGACGCCCGCGCCGATGAGCGCCGGCACGATCGTGCCGAGCGATTCGGCGCCCGCAAGCATGCGCTGCCAGAGTTCGTTCATGAGTTGACCTCGATCACGATCTTGCCGAGCTGTTTGCCTTCAGCCAGCCGGGCGAACGCGCTGGCACCCTCGGCCAGCGGAATGACGCTGTCGACGACGGGACGCAGCAGGCCGCGCTCTCCGAGGGCGACGATTTCACGGAATTCCCGGTCATTCCCCATGGTGGAGCCCATGATGTTCCATTGGAACCAGAAGAGTTTCCGGATATCGAGCGAAACGTGGGGGCCCGTGGTCGCGCCGCAGGTCACCAGCCGGCCCATCGGCCGGAGCGCCTTAAGCGAGGATTCCCAGGTCTTTTCGCCCACGCAGTCGAGCACCACGTCGGCCCCAACCCCGGTCAGGTTCCGCACGTCGCGGGCCACATCGGCGGTCCCGTGATTGAGCAGGACGTCGGCCCCAAGTCGCTGTGCCACTTCGAGTTTGGCGTCCGAGGAACTGGTCGCCACCACCCGCGCCCCGATCAACCTCGCGATTTGCACGGCGGCGAGGCCCACTCCGCCACCGATTCCCCAGATCAGGATCGTCTCGCCGGCCCGGAGCTGGGCCCGGGTGGTCAGCATCCGCCACGTCGTCAGGGTGGCCAGCGGAAACGCAGCCGCCTCGGCCCAGGACCAATCGGTCCCGATCTTCGCGACGTTGGCCTCCGGGACCACCACGAACTCGCCGGCCGTGCCCTCGATGTGCTCGCCGAGAATCCGGTATTTCCGGCACAGTGGCTGTTCTCCGGAGCGACAGGCCGCGCAACGACCGCAGGAAATCCCTGGATTCAGGAGGACGCGGTCACCCGGCTTGACCGCGGTGACCGCCGATCCCACCTCGTCCACTACACCGGCGCCGTCGGAGCCAAGGACGTGGGGGAAATCGTAGTGGGCCTTGGGCAGCCCCCGGAGGACGAAGAGGTCGATCCGGTTGAGCGCCGCGGCGTGGATCCGTACCCGGACATCATCAGGGGACCGGACGGCCGGAGTGGGTGCCTCGACGGGCTCGATCTGCTCGAGACCGCCGAAACCCTTCATGGCGAGGGCCCTCATGAGTTCTCGGTTCTCGGGTGCGGGGTGCGGGTTCGTCAACTTGCAGAAGTTGATCGGTGCTGCAAGATATATGGCGTTCATGTCCGAGGCCTCGTGGCCTCGCCCCCGCGCGGCGGGGTCTGCCGCGGTTCCCGCCGGAGGTAAGGACGCAATGCCTCAATTCCTCAATCTGGAAATGGGTTGGTCTGGTCAGGGGTGGATGGACCCGATGCCTTCGACGCCTCCCCCTCCGCCCCCGGCGCCCGAGCCTGCACCCGCGCCGAAGCCAAGCAGGTCGAAAGCGGCCCTGGTTGCTGCCACCGTGCTCGTGGCGGAAGAAGCCGCCGTCGGGGCCGTCAAGCGAGCAGTCCGGAAGGTCGTCCGGAAGGCCAAGTCGGCGGTTCGTCGGGCCAAGGCCAAGCGGGCGGTCAAGAAGGTCGTGAAGAATGTGAAGAACCGGAGCGCGGTCAGGAAGACGAAGAGGGCCGTGAAGAAGGCAAAACGGTCGGTAAAGAAGGCGGTCCGTAAAGCCAAACGCGCCGCGCGGAAGAAATAGTCGCGAGAGGGCCGGCAATGCCGGCCCCTCTTTTTTCGTCAGCTGATCGCCCTCACGATCCACCAGATCCCAACCAGGACCCCGGCGACTCCAACACCTCCACTGATTTTCCGTCCCAAGCCGAGCTTCCGCAGGTCCGCCTGCCGCATCGCGACAGCAGTACCCAGGGCGAAGAGGGTCATCGCGACCGTCACACCCACCCCAAACGCCACCAGGTAGCCGATTCCTACCGCCGTCCTGCCGACCATGGTCAGCGGAACCAGGGCTACGACTGCGCTGGTTCCCGCAAGTCCGTGCGCCAAGCCAACCAGCGTGATGCTGTGTCCGTGGTGGTGATGATGATGGTGGGGACCGGAGTGATCGTGATCGCTCGATCTTTCGGTCTTCAGGTCGTCAGGTTCTGCGCGTCCGTCGCGATGTGAGTGCAGGTGAACATGGTCACCATGCTCCGCCGCGGGGTGCAGATGTAAGTTGCGGGACGCGCGGAGCGACCAGAGCCCCAGACCCACCAGCAGCGCGCCGATCGCGGCCTCACCATAGCTGGTCCAGCGGTCAGGCCACTGGATCCCGGTGACCAGCAGGATCCCGCCCAGCGCGAGCACCGCGAGCGAATGGCCCAGTCCCCACCGGAGCCCGAAGCCGGCGGCGGTCGCGAGGGCGGGGCGGCGGCTCACGAACGTCGTCACCGCCAGCATGTGGTCGATCTCCAGCGCGTGCAGGAAGCCGAGCACGAGTGCGGTGGCGAGCGTGGTAATGTCTGACATGCGAGGCAGGTAATATGACGGCAGCAGCACCAATTCGTCTCACGTCTTTCTCGCACGGCGCCGGTTGCGCCTGCAAGCTCGGCAGCACCGACCTGACGAAGGTCCTCGAGCACCTGCCGAAGAACGCGCGGAGCGACATTCTCGTCGATGCCGCGACCCGCGACGACGCCGCCGTCGTGAAGATCGCGCCCGATCGGGTCCTGATCGCGACGGTCGATTTTTTCACCCCGATCGTCGACAACCCGCGCGACTGGGGCGCGATCGCCGCGGCCAACGCGGTCAGCGACGTCTACGCGATGGGGGGCCGCCCCCTCTTCGCGCTGAGCCTGGTCGGCTGGCCCCGCGAAAAGATCCCCTTTGCCTTGCTCGGACAGGTACTGGAGGGCGCTGCCGAAATCCTGGACCGAGCCGCCTGTCCCACCGTCGGTGGTCACTCGATCGACGATCCCGAGCCCAAGTTCGGCCTCGCGGTGATCGGTGAGGCGCATCCCGATCGCGTGCTGACCAATGCGGGAGGGCAGGCCGGTCACGTCCTCCTGCTGACCAAGCCGCTGGGCACCGGCATCCTCACGACGGCGCTCAAGCGGAACGAAATCGGCGAGGATGGCCTGACCGAAGCGGTGCGGGTGATGACCACCCTCAACGACACCGCGGCGCAGGTGGCCCTGGCTCATGACGCGAGCACGGCGACAGACGTCACCGGGTTCGGGCTGCTGGGTCACCTGAGCAACATCACCCGGGCCAGCAGAGTGGGAGCGCTGATCGACGCCGACAGTCTCCCCTACCTGGCCGGTGCGCGCGACCTGGCCGCGCGCGGGGTCGTACCGGGCGGGACGAGACGGAATCGCGAAGCGGTCGAGGTGACCTGGGCGGCCGACGTCGAGGAACCCGATCGCTGGCTGCTCGCCGATGCGCAGACCTCCGGCGGTCTCCTGTTCGCCGTCCCGGAGGATCGGGCGAAATCAGCCCGCGCGGCGCTCGAGGCCGCCGGGACGAGAGCGGCGAAGATCATCGGCCGGCTGACCGCCGAGCCCGGAATCCGGGTCGAGCGGAGCCTGCGGACGTGATGGGTCCACTGCCGGTCGCCATCGTGCACCTCGACGAGAGCTGTCTGGGGAACGGGCGAGAGGGCCTGACGCCGGGAGGCGCCGCCGCGTTGGTGGAGACCCGTGCAGGTGGTGCGCTTGTCAGGCGGGACGTCTACATCAGTGCCGCCGATACCACCAACAACCGGATGGCGCTTTCGGGTGCCATCGCGGTTCTCCAGCTGATGTCGGGGAAAGGGAAGCGGATCCGGGCCCTCCTGGTCTCCGATTCGGAGTACCTGGTGCGGGGGATGCGCGAATGGGTCCCGGGATGGATCTCACGCGGGTGGACGAGGAAAGCGGGAGCGATCGAGAACCTGCCTCTCTGGCAGGCGCTGGTGGCGTCCGCAGCCGATCATGAGGTCCAGTTCACCTGGGTCCGGGGGCACAACGGTCACCCCAAGAACGAGTTCGTCGACTACCTCGCGGTGCGGGCGGCCCGGGAGCAGATCACCTCGGATGGGCTGGTGGTTTCCGGCTTCGAGGAGTGGATGGAAAAGGAACGGGCACGCAACCGTTACTCAGATTATGATCCAGCGGCTGCGTACACCGCACTGGAGCGGCGGCTCGCGGCCGGGGAACGTTTCCCGCTCGACGCTGGGACTTTAGAATGACCCATCACTTCGCCACGAGGGGCACGTGACCGACCTGGAACGGTTCTTTGAGCGCCTGGTCCGCAACCTCGCCGCCATCGACCAGCAGAAGGTCAAGCAGCCGATCCCGGTCGTCGACATCAAGTCCACGATCCTGCCGTACCGCACCAACCGGCGCGCGCTCGGCCTCGAGGGCACCGAGGATTACGAGGAGCTGCTGGTGCGGCTGGTGAGCATGGAGGGCGGGCTGGTCACCACCGTGCCCCAGGATGTGGCCGACTGGTGCGCGCGGCAGATGGCAAGCCTGTCTCCCGACCTTTCCGGCATTCCCGGCCAGGCCGCCGCGACGGTCACCGTGAATCCCGAGGCCGTCACCCGAATCTTCGGCGCCCGCGCCGAGGCGCTGGCCTACACGGCAGAAGGTGCGACGATCGGTCCCGACAAGTGCCCGAGCTGTTCCGCCAAGCTGCCCACCACCCGCGCCGTGAATTTCTGCCCTTCGTGCGGCCGTTCCGTCACACTCATTCCCTGCGACTCGTGCGGCGCCGACCTCGATCCGGGGTGGCGTTTCTGCGCGAACTGCGGCACGGAAGTGTCGGAGGCCGGTACCGCTCCTGCCTGAGGTCTCATGGTCGTCTTTCTTTCCGGAGTCCGCACCGGATTCGGCGCGTTCGGCGGGTCCCTCAAGAACCTGACCCCGTCCGACCTGGGCGTCGTGGCTTCCCAGGGCGCGATCGAGCGCTCGGGACTCGCGCCTGGCGACATCGGTCACGTCGTCTTCGGCAACGTGATGCAGTCCTCGTCCGACGCGATGTACATGGCGCGGCACGTGGGATTGCGCTCGGGGCTGCTGGTGGAAACGCCCGCGCTCACGGTCAACCGGCTCTGCGGCTCGGGCTTCGAGGCGATCGTGCAGGGTGCGCACCTCATCATGCTGGGCGAAGCCGACGCTGTCCTCGCGGGGGGCGCCGAATCGATGAGCCTGGCCCCGCACCTGGTCCGCGGAGCGCGCTGGGGACTCAGGCTCGGGCCGCCGCCTCCCATGGAGGACATGCTCTGGTCCGCGCTCACCGACTCCCACTGCAACATGTCGATGGCGCAGACCGCCGAGCGGCTCGCCGATCAGATGAACCTCCCGCGCGCCGACGTGGACGCGGTCGCGTTGCGGAGCCAGCACCGCGCGAAGGCGGCGTGGGATTCGGGTGCCTATGCCGGTGAGCTGGTGCCGATTCCGCTCACCGATCCCAAGACTCGCGAGACGGTCCAGTGGGCCAGGGACGAGCACATGCGGCCGGAAACCACCGCGGCCGGGCTCGCCAAGCTGACTCCCTACTTCAAGAAGGACGGGCTCGTCACGGCCGGGAATGCGTCAGGCATCGTCGATGGCGGAGCGGCGGTGGTGCTCGCCTCGGAGAAGCTCGCCGAGAGTCGCGGCCTCACGCCGATCGGTCGGCTGGTTTCCTGGGGTGTCGCGGGGGTCGATCCGCGGATCATGGGCATCGGGCCGGTGCCGGCGTCGCGCAAGGCACTCGCGAAGGCGGGACTCAAGCTCGAGGACATGGACCTCGTCGAGGTGAACGAGGCCTTCGCCGCGCAGTATCTCGCGGTGGAACGGGAGCTCGGCCTCGATCCCGGGAAAACCAACGTCGATGGCGGCGCGGTGGCGATCGGGCATCCTCTCGCCGCGACCGGAGCCCGCATCACGGCGCACCTGCTGCATGCGCTCCGCCGCACCGGCGGACGCTACGGTCTGGGCGCGGCTTGCATCGGCGGTGGGCAAGGCGCGGCCGTCGTCGTGGAGGCGTTCCCCGCCTAGGAGGCCCTCATGGACTCAGTCCTCGGCATCCTCGCTGCGCTGGTCGCGTATTCGTTCGGCAGCCTTCGGATCCTTCGACAGTACCAGCGCGGCGTGACGTTCTTCCTTGGCAGGTACTGGGGGACGAAGGGCCCGGGCCTGGTGTTCGTCCCGCTGGGCTTTGCGTCCATGAAGCGGGTCTCGCTGCGCATCGTGGCGGTCGACGTGCCTCCGCAGGACGTGATCACCCGCGATAACGTGTCGGTCGAAGTGAATGCGGTGATGTACATGAAGGTCCGCGACCCGGCGCTGGCCGTGATCGAGATCGAGGACTACATGTACGCCACCAGCCAGCTCGCCCAGACCACGCTCCGATCGGTGCTGGGGGAGGCGGAGCTGGACGAGCTGCTGGCCGATCGCGACAAGATCAACGGGATCCTCAAGCGCATCATCGACGAGCGCACCGATCCCTGGGGCATCGAAGTGACCGCGGTCGAGGTGAAGGACGTCGACCTGCCGAAGGAAATGAAGCGCGCAATGGCACGCCAGGCAGAGGCGGAGCGGGAGCGGCGCGCGAAGGTGATCAACGCGCAGGGCGAATTGCAGGCGTCGCAGACGCTGGCCGAAGCGGCGCGCACGCTGGCCCAGGAGCCCACGGCGCTCCAGCTCCGCTACCTGCAGACGGTGACGGAGATCGCCGCGGAGAACAACTCGACGACGATCTTCCCGATTCCCATTGAAATGATCAGGCCCTTCCTGGGAGCCGGAAGCCGGGAGCCGTTAGCCGTAAGCCGTGAAACCCCCGCGAGCGGAATCCTGCCCGCGCCGGGAGATCCCGGCTTACCGCTCCCGGCTCGCGGCTTACCGTTGCCAGAGATCCGGGTGGAAGAGAAGAAGTGACCGACAACGTTCCGGCGAGAGTCGATCGCGCGGCGCTGGAACGGATTCTCCAGCGCGCCGCCGAGCTCCAGGCCTCGGAGCACGACGTCGGCGAAGGCCTCACACCGGATGAGGTGGTCAAGCTCGGCGACGAGGTCGGGATTCCGGGGCGGTATCTCCGCCAGGCGATGCTGGAGGAGCAGAGCAGGCTTCCCGGCGCGCAGTCGAAGGGAATCATCGACCACACGGTCGGTCCCGATGAGATCGCCGCGGCCCGCGTCGTTCGCGGCGACCCCGGGTCCGCCGAGCGCGCGCTGCTCGAGTGGATGTCGAAGAACGAGCTGATGGTGCTGCAGCGCCATCAGCCCGGGCGACTTTCGTGGGAGCGAATGACCGGCGTGCAGGCCGCGATGCGCCGCGGCATGTCGACCCTGGAAGGGGCGAAAGCCCGCTTCATGCTCTCCCGCGCCAACGTCGTCCGGGCCACGATCACGCCGCTCGAAGCGGGGTTCTGCCACGTGACGCTCTCGGCGGAGCTTCGCGGGACGCGAGCGGGCTACCTGGGTGGGATGGCAACCGTCGGGGGCTCCGGTGCGGTCGCCAGCGGGGTGCTGGTCGCGCTCAATGCCTTCTGGGTCATTGCCGCGCTGCCGGTAGTCGCCGGCGCGGGACTGGCGTACATCGTGAGCCGACAGTTCCGGCCGGTCGTCGAGCGCACCCAGCTGGGCCTCGAGCGCGCGCTCGACTATGTCGAAGGCAACGCGATCAAGCCGTCGCATGAGCTTCCTGACCGCCAGCCCGGTCTCATCGAGCTGATCACGACCGAAATGAGGAAAGCGATTTCCTCGGGAACCTTCACCCATCCGCAACGAAAGCCACGCGACCGATGACGGGTATCAAGACTGTTGGCGTCCTGGGTGGTGGACTGATGGGAAACGGCATCGCCCAGGTGGCTGCGGCGGCCGGATACACCGTGACACTCCGCGACATCGATGACGGGGCGATCGGTCGTGCCCGCAAGATGATCGAAGGCTCGCTGGCCAGGTTCGTCGAGAAGGGAAAGCTTCCCGCCGCCGCACGCGATTCCACGCTCGGCCTGTTGGGATTCACCACCGACCTCGATGCACTCTCGAGGAGCGACCTCATCATCGAGGCGGTGACGGAAGACCTGGCACTCAAGAACAAGCTCTGGAAGGAGCTGGACGAGAAGTGTCCCCAGGGGACGATCTTCGCGTCCAACACCTCGAGCCTGCCGATCGTCGCGATGGCCGCGGCGACCAAGCGTCCCGACCGGTTCGTCGGCATGCATTTCTTCAATCCGGTGCCGGTGATGCAGCTGGTCGAGGTCGTGAAGGCGGTGGGGACGTCGCCGGAAACCTTCGATCGCGCCTTCGCGTTCGCCAGGAGCCTCGGCAAGGAAGCGATCGTGGCGAAGGACACGCCCGGCTTCGTGGTGAACCGTCTGCTGGTGCCGTACATGGTCGACGCGATCCGCGCCTTCGAGAACGGCGTCGCCAGCGTCACCGACATCGACATCGGCATGAAGCTCGGCGCGGGACATCCAATCGGACCGTTGGCCCTGACCGATCTCGTGGGCCTCGATACCGCGCTTCGGGTGAGCGACATCCTGTACGCCGAGTTCTCGGAGCAGCGTTACTCGGCGCCGCCGCTGCTCCGGCGACTGGTCACCGCGGGTCACCTTGGCCGGAAGACGGGCCGGGGGTTTTACGATTACTCAAAGGATCCAGCCGTACCGGCTCTATGACGGACAGTTTGACGGCCCGTCTGCCCGTCGCACTGGCGGTCTGGCTCCTGGGGTGTCAGGCCTCCACTACGCGCCCGACGTACGGTCCGCTTCCCGGTGCCGCGACCGGTGAGGTCCACCTCGGTCCCGAGGAAGCGACCCGGACCCTCGCCGCAGCGCTCAAGGCCGACAGCATCGAGCTCCACTTCGTGCACGAGGGCGACGGCGTCATCGTGAGTGAGTGGCTCGACGTGCCGGGCTACCAGAAGTCGAATAACCGGGGACTCGGTCCGGGCACGGTGCGGGTACGGGCCTGGGTCGACCGCGGCGTGATCTCGCAGGCAGATACCGCATCGGTCTACACCGTCGAAACCACGTACCGGGTGTACGTCGACCCGTCACGGGAAGAGCGGGAAACCGAACAGCCGGTCGCCGAGACCCATCCCGCGCGAGTGAAGATCGTGAAGTTGCTGGAACGGATCACGAAAGAGCACGGCGGTGGCGGACCGGCCCCGGCCGATTCCGCGCTCCGACAGCCCGCTCCTCCGCCCCCCCCATCGCCGGGCACTCGATGAAGCTCGACGACAAGTACCGGCTCGAGGAAGGCACAATCGCCCTCTCCGGCGTGCAGGCGCTGGTGCGACTTCCGCTGGACCAGCACCGCGCCGATGGCCGCGCGGGGCTCAACACGGCGACACTGATCTCGGGATACCGTGGATCGCCCCTCGGTGGTTACGACTCGACGCTCCAGGCCGCAGCGAAGGTCCTCGCCGAGCACCAGGTCACGTTTCTCCCCGGTGTCAATGAAGACCTCGGTGCGACCGCGGTGTTCGGATCGCAGCTCGCGAATCTCCTGCCGAATCCGAAGTACGACGGTGTCCTCGGGATCTGGTATGGCAAGGGCCCGGGCGTCGATCGAACCGGTGACGCGTTCCGTCACGCGAACCTGACCGGGGTCGGCAAATACGGCGGCGTGCTTGCGGTCGCGGGTGACGATCCGGCGTCCAAGTCGTCGACGGTTCCGTCGGCCTCGGAAGTCGCCCTGTTTGATGCCCAGATGCCGATTCTCTATCCGAGCGACGCGCAGGGCGTGCTCGACCTCGGGCTCAAGGGCTTCGCGCTCTCGCGCTACTCCGGTCTCTGGGTCGGCTTCAAGCTCACGACCAACGTGGCGGATGAATTCTCCACGGCACTGGTCTCGCCGTCCCGCGCCGAATGGGTGAGGCCGGAGTTCGAGTTCCGCGGGAAGCCGTGGCAGCCGACCCAGAGTCATACTCTGATCCCGCCCTACAATCTCGATCTCGAGCAGGAATTGTGGGAAGGAAGGCTGGAGGCCGCGCGACATTTCGGTGCAGCCAACCGGCTCAACCGGACGACGGTCGACGCACCCGGCGCCTGGCTCGGCATCGTCGCCCCCGGAAAGACGTACCTCGACCTGCGCGAAGCGCTCATCCGGCTCGGCTTCTCCGATGACGACCTGCGTCGCGCGGGGGTGCGTCTCTTCCGCGTCGACATGCTCTATCCGCTCGACGCCGGGACATTCCGCCGCTTTGCGAGTGGGCTCGAGGAAGTTCTGGTGATCGAGGAGAAGCGGAACTTTCTGGAGCTCCTCGTCCGTGACGCGCTCTACAACATGCCGGACCGCCCGCGAGTCGTCGGAAAGCGCGACGAGCAGGAGCGGATCCTGGTGCCTGGCCATGGCGAGCTCGAAGCGGAGAGCCTCCTGCCGGTGCTGGTCGCTCGTTTGCGGGCAAGGCTCGGTGACGTCGACGAACGACTCGCCCGGATCGCCGCCGGGCGCGGCGCGATCCAGGCGCCCCTCGGCCTCCCCATGCAGCGGCTGGCGTACTTCTGCTCCGGGTGTCCGCACAACCGGTCGACCGTGGTGCCCGAAGGGTCGATCGCCGCCGCCGGCATCGGCTGTCACGGGATGGCGATCACCATGGAGCGGATCGGCGCGGGCTTCACCCAGATGGGAGGCGAGGGCGCGCAGTGGGTCGGCGCCTCGTTCTTCACCGGCACGCCCCACCTCTTCCAGAACATCGGGGACGGGACGCTCTTTCATTCCGGCTCGCTCGCGATCCGGCAGGCCATCGCGTCGGGCGCCAACATCACCTACAAGATCCTCTACAACGGCGCGGTCGCCATGACCGGCGGCCAGCACGCCGACGGCGCGATCGGAATCCCCGACCTCACGCGGGAGCTGGCCGCCGAAGGAGTCCGCCGCACCGTGGTGCTCACCGACGAGCCCGAGCGCTATGACGGCGTGACGCTCGCCCCGGGTGTCGGCGTCTTCGGGCGTGAGAACCTGGACCAGGTGCAACGAGAGCTTCGCAACCTTCCCGGTGTAACCGCGCTCATCTACGACCAGCACTGCGCAGCAGACCTCCGTCGCAAGCGGAAGCGCGGGCTCGCGCCCGAGCGCGCGATGCGCGTCATCATCAACGAGCGCGTCTGCGAGGGCTGCGGCGACTGCGGGGTCAAGTCGAACTGCCTGAGCGTGCTGCCGGTCGACACCGAGTTCGGCCGGAAGACGCGGATTCATCAGTCGTCGTGCAATACCGATTACTCGTGCCTGGAAGGCGACTGTCCGGCCTTTGTGACGGCGATCCCGGTCAAGGCGGTTGGGGCGGTTGGGGCGGTTGGAGCGGTCAAGGCGTTTGAGCCGATTGGCGCTGACCTTCCTGCCCCGGCTGACCAGCGATCGGGCGACACGAACCTCTACCTGATGGGGATCGGCGGGACCGGCGTCGTGACCGTGAATCAGGTGCTCGGGACCGCGGCGTTGATGGACGGATACTCGGTGCGCTGCCTCGACCAGACGGGATTGAGCCAGAAGGGCGGCGCGGTCGTCTCGCACCTCAAGATCACGGCCGCGCCCGCCGAAGTATCCAACAAGGTCGGCCTCGGTGAGGCGGATGGGTACATCGGGTTCGACCTGCTGACCGCGGCGGACAGCCGGCACTTGATGCGGACACGGCCGGACCGTTCGGTCGCGATCATCTCGTCGAGCCGGATTCCCACCGGCCTCATGGTACGCAACGCCGCCGTGCCGTTCCCGGAGTCCGACCTGCTTCATCGCCGCATCAACGCGTCGACGCTGCCGGGCCGGAATGTGTACCTGGACGCGGACGGTCTCGCGAGCTCGTTCTTCGGCTCGCACATGGCCGCGAACTTCATCGTGGTCGGCGCGGCGTTCCAGGCCGGCCTGATGCCGATGAAGGCCGAGACCATCGAACAGGCGATCACGCTGAACGGCGCGTCGACGGCGATGAACATCCAGGCCTTCAGGCTGGGTAGACAGCTTGTTCTCGATCCGGCGTGGAGCCCAGGACCTGAGGACCCAAGGACAGAAACAGCGGTTCCGACGAGTCACCGGACCGAATTGGAGAGGCTCCTCGCCATTCGGGTTCCCGATCTTGTCGCTTATCAGAACGAAGCCTACGCGACGACCTATCGCGAATTTGTGGATCGGGTCGCCCGCCGTGAAAGCGAGCTTGGGCTGGGTTCCGAGCTCGCTGAGTCGGTCGCCCGTTACCTCTACAAGCTGATGGCGTACAAGGATGAGTACGAGGTCGCGCGCCTCAGTCTCGACCCTGGATTCGACCAGATCGTGAAAGAGGCGGTGGGAGAAGGCGCGAAGATCAGCTGGCGCCTGCACCCGCCAGCCCTCCGGGCGATGGGTCTCAAGAAGAAGCTTTCACTCGGGGCCTGGTTCAGGCCGGTATTCCGCCTGCTCCGCTGGGGACGGAGGGTCCGCGGTACGGCGCTGGATCCCTTCGGGCGGGATGCGATCCGGAAGCTCGAGCGCGAGCTGATCGTGGAGTATCGGGAGCTGATCGAGCGCGAGCTCGCCACGCTCTCGGCCGAGACGCACGCGAGAGCGGTCGCTCTCGCGAAACTGCCCGACATGGTTCGAGGGTACGAAGATGTGAAGCGGAAGAACGTCGAACGCTATCGGCTGGCGATCGCCGCTACGCTGACTGAAGCGGCTCCCGAGCGCGTTGCGGCGGCTGTGGGGTGAGATCGTTGAGTCAGGGCCATGCATCCGCAGATGACGCAGGTGCTCGCAGATGACTCCCACCGCCCCTTGATATCCCGAGGCCTCCCGGGCACGCCTGAGCAGCGCCAGTTTGGCTCGACCCGAAGGGTATGGTGAACAGCCCTGACGGAGACCCAGGCTGACGCGGCGTGCCGTCGCGGTTGTTTACAACAACTGCCCGGACTCCGCTCGAGCTGCGATCTGTCCCGTGCCGCGATCGCTCAGTGACAATCCTTGACATCGGTGGGAATCGGTGGACGGCCGTATGGATCTCCACCCGGAATGGGACGACGCTGGAGATGGGTGAAACCTGCGATCTGCCCCCCGGAATTCCCGGATGACCCTTTTTTCAATAACAACAACCAATGATCCTCACCCTGAGGATGGTCCTCGGGCGGCGCAGGGAATCATCGGCGAAGATCTGCGTCATCTGCGGATTCCTCGTTCTGGCGCACTGAGCCCAAGAGCTCATTCGGAACGAAGCGCAGAGGTCGGATCCAACCGCGATGCCCTTCGGGCCGGCAGGTAACTGGCCGCGAGCGCCACGAGGATCGTCACTCCGGCCGCCACCACGAATGTCACCAGATCGCGCGGACTGATGTCGAACAGGATCGAGGAGAGGATTCTGGCGCTCATCCACGCCGCCGTGAGTCCCAGTGCCACGCCAATCACCACCGCGCCCAGTCCCTGACGCACTACGAGCCACCGCACCCGTCGGGGATCGGCGCCGATCGCAATCCGCACGCCGATTTCCCGGGTGCGTTGCGATACCGCGTGGTTGAGAACGCCGAAGAGCCCGGCCGCGAAGAGGGCGGTGGCGAAGGCTGCGAATCCGCCGAGCAGCGCGCCGGTGAACCGCTGGGTCGCCGTCGACGCACGGAACCTTGTCATCAGGGTGTTTGCCCCCCGCACCGGGACCTCGCGATCGATCCCGGCGATGACCTGACGCAGAGCCGATTCGAAGGCCGGTGGCGACATGGTTGTCCGGACCACGAGATCCGCTTCGTCTCCTCCACCCGAGGCTCGCCGATAGATGTGGAGCGCGCCACGGAGCTCACCCACTCCGAGCCCAGGCACGTTGCCTGCCACGCCGAGGATCTCGTTCCAGCGGCCTTCCTTCCCGATCCGGATGCGGTGGCCGATCGCGCCGCCGCCGGGCCAATATCGGTCGGCGAGCGCGCGGCTGATGACATATCCGCCGTCCGTGCCGGCCCGCCCGTCGAACGTTCCTCCGGCGATGAGCGGGATCCGCATGACCGTGAAGTAGTCTGGCTCGACTGTCTGGTACGCGAAGAATGACTCCCGATCGTTCTCACCCAACACCCTGCCTTCGATCTCCAGCTCACCGAACGCCACACCCACATTGGGAGGAACGCCGGAAGCACGGGTCACGGCTTCGACGCCGGCCATTGAACGCACGGCATCGGTCGCCTGGACGAGAAATGCCTCTCGCGCAACGGGACTCTGGAACCGCCAGTCAGGCAGCTGGAGCTGTGCGCTGATGATCTCACCCGGATTGAACCCCAAGTCGAGCTGCCCCAGGCGCCACAGTGAGCGAGTCACCAGTCCTGCGCCGACGAGCAGGACCAGCGACAGTCCGACTTCGGTGACCAGGAGCGCTTCTCGCAACCGGCGACCTTCGGGCCGCCCCGCGGCCCAGCCGCCGTGGAGCAGCTCCGCCGGGGCCGCACGTGATCCGCGCCATGCGGGCAGGAGTCCCGCGAGCAGCGTCACCACGAGTCCGAGCACAACCGCGATGATTCCCGCCGTCGGATCGGGATGCAAGGCCTCGAGAATGCCGAGCTCCTGAGGGCGATTGGCTGCAATCAGCCTGACCAGCGGGAAGGAGAGCGCGAGTCCCAGTGCCGCGCCCGCGACCCCGATCACCCCGGCCTCGAGGAGACCAGACCAGGCCAGATTGGCACGAGACGCGCCAAGTGCCGAGCGAACCGCGCGCTCGCTGCGGCGCGAGATCATGCGCCCGAGCAGCAGGTGCGCGACGTTGGCGCA
Organism: Gemmatimonadales bacterium; assembly: GCA_035274025.1. Taxonomy (GTDB): domain Bacteria; phylum Gemmatimonadota; class Gemmatimonadetes; order Gemmatimonadales; family GWC2-71-9; genus SZUA-320. The sequence goes on from DATEOL010000057.1 coordinate 21,151, forward strand.
CGCGATGAGCAGCAGCACTCCGACCGAGCCGAGCAGGATGTACAGCGTTCGGACGTTCCGGGCACCGATCTGGTTGCTCGCCGCATCGTCCACCCGGGTCTGATACTCCAGCAGGTCCTTCTGCGCTGTGGCGAGCCGCGCATCCAGCGTCCGGAGCTCGGCCCTCGCCGAGGCGACTCCCACACCAGGGCGGAGCCTTCCGAGCGTGACCGCATTCCTGTCGGGATCGGGACGGATCGGGAGCGGCAGCAGGAACTGGGTGACTCCCCCGCGCCACGCCCCGGGCAGGAAATCAAGCTCGCGTGGCAGCACGCCGACGATCTCGACCGGCTTGTTGTCGAGCTGTACGATGCGGCCGACGATCTCCGGATCCCCCGAATAGCGGCGCTGCCACCAGGTGCGGCCGATCATGGCGACACGAGGCGCACCCTCCTCCCGATCGGCGGGTACAAACCGGCGACCCAGCGCCGGTTGGAGACCCGTGAAGTCGAAGAAGGTTTCCGCGACGCTCTTCACCTGGACGATCTCGGCCCCACCGTCGTTCGAGAGCGTCGCGCTGGATGGAAGGACCGGCTCGAGGGATTCCAGGGTCTTCGATTCGGACCGCCAGAACTCGAGCGCCATGAATTGCGGCGTGAGGCGGACCTGGCTCGCGGGGATCTCGTGCCACAGCGTCACCAGGCGTTCACTGTCTCGCCAGGGGAACGGCTTGATCACGACCTGTCGCACCACGGTCCAGAGCGCGATCGCGGCACCCATGCCGAGTCCGAGCGTTCCCGCGGCAGTGGCGAGCAGCATCGGTTGGCGCGCGAGTCGCCGCACGGCGAGGCCAATGTCCTGGCGGACATCCGCCAGGCGGTCGGTCCAGCGGACCTCGCGCTCCGCTGCGCGATCCTGGTCCAGGCAATACGCCCGCGTGGCGGCAACATCGCCGAATTCGGCGGCCGCAGCTCGCCGTGCCTCGGCGGCCTCGAGGCCCTCCCGCTCGAGCTCCGCCGCGCGAGCCGCGAGATGAAAGGCGATCTCCTCGTCCACCTCGGAAGCCAGCATGGCGCGGGTGCGCCACGGAAAGCGGAACTTCACGCTTCGGCGCTCCGGGCGTCGAGCACCTGGAAGAGGGCCTTTGCGAGCGCCCGCCATTCGGCCGTCTCCTCCCGCAGCTGGCGTCGTCCTGCGGAAGTCAGGCGATAGAACCGGGCCCGGCGGTTGTTCTCCGACGGACCCCACTCCGACTCGATGGCGCCCTGGCGCTCGAGGCGGTGCAGGCCCTGGTAGAGCGCGGCATCCTCCAGGGCGAGGGCCTCTTCACTACGCTCGCGGACCCAGCGGGAGATGGCGAAGCCATGCATGGGGCCCCAGGAGAGGGCTTTGAGAAGGAGGATGTCGACTGATCCGGATGGCAGTACCATGGGCTTCCTCTCACGTCGTGAGGGGAAGGTAAGTCAGGGGTGACGAATGTGACAAGAGGGGAACGGCAATTTCAGATTCCAGATTCCAGAATCAGGAAACCTCTGAATTCTGAAATCTGAAATCTGAAATCTGAAATTGTTGTTCTATGCCACGTAGGCCTTGACCCAATCCTCCAATTGAACCAGGTCGAGAACCGTGTCCTTGCATGGTCCTGAAGGGAGCTTCAACACGAGGCCGAGTACCGGCACCTTCCCCGCCACGTCGTGCAGCCCGCTCACCATGTCCCGCTCGCAGGCCACCGCAACTACCGCGCGAGGACGCCGCTCACGTATGACACGTCGCGCCAGCTGGCCTCGCGTCGCGACAAAGACCGGCACCGCGTACCGCTTCGCCACGCTCAGCACCCCCTCGAGCGCGTCCCGCGACAGGCAGCGCGGCACCAGCAGCAGTAGTTCCCCGGTGTTGACCTTACGGTGCCGGATCAGCTCGAGTGTGTTATAAACCTTCACTGACGCATTTTCGACCCAGTCCCGGCGGCCGAACCGGCTCGCGACTCGTGAAGTCCACCGCATGAGGCGGAGATAGAGCCCGCGCTCGGCGAGCCATCCGGGAAGCAACGGACGCCTGCTGACATAGGTAAGCGCGAGCAGCGCCCACCAGATCCACGCCAGGGCGGCAATCCCCACGACCGTGAGGGTTACCACCGTCACGAGCCGGGGGTCGATCGAGCCGAGATGGGGACGGAGCAGCCAGGCCAGGGCGAACAACGCGCCAAGTCCCACGGCCGTCGCGGCGGCCGACCAGGCAAAGAAGAGCTTGGGTGGGGAATCGAAGTCGCCGTCGCGGGGCAAGGGAGATCCATCCCACTCATCCCACTCGTGGCCCAGCCTGCGATCGGTCTCGAGCTTGATGAGCTCCGCGCGCGGAGATTCGGACATAGGCCTGCAAATAATACCGGTTCCCGGGGTCATTACCTAACTTTTGGCCGAATGACTGGTTCCATCCTCCTCTCGCCGGTCCGGGACGACCTCCGTGCACGCGCGGCGTACGCCGAAGGGGCGGGGATCTACCGGGTCGTTCCGGCTTCGGTGGCCCAACCCGGGACGTACGACGAAGTCCGTCGCATCCTGGCCTGGGCCCGCGAGAAGCGGATCGCCGTCACCCCTCGTGGGGCCGGGAGCGCCATGGCCGGTGGCAATGTCGGCGAGGGACTGATCCTCGACCTGAGCTGCCTCGATCACGCCCGCGTTGCGGTCGATCCCAACACCCGGATCGCGCGGACCGCGCCGGGCGCGACCGGGGCCGCCATCAACTCCGCCGCGCTTCCTCACCGGCTTCGTCTCGCCCCCGACCCTTCCAGCCTCCGGTTTGCAACGTCTGGAGGGATGGTCTCCACCAACGCGTCGGGTGCCCGGAGTTACCGGACTGGAAGCGTCCGCCGCTGGGTGGCGGGACTCGATATCCTCACTGTCGACGGCAACCTCCTGACGCTCGACCGCGGAAAGTCGGCGCCGGGAATCCCCGAGGTCCTCCGCTTCGAGCGCGACGTCGCGCCGAAGATCCGGGCGGCGCGGGCGACCATCCGCGCGCGGTTTCCGCGCACCCGCAAGAATTCGAGTGGGTACGCGCTCGACGCCTGGCTCGATTCCGACGACCTGATCGACCTCTTCGTGGGAAGCGAAGGAACGCTGGGCCTCATTGTCGGCGTGCGATGGGAACTCGACAGCATTCCGGACTCGCGCGGCGGCCTCCGCATCGCGGTCGAAACCGACGCCCAGATGATGGAAGCGCTCGACCTGATCCGGCGGACCGGACCCGCGGCCGTCGAGGTCCTCGACCGGACCTTCCTCAAGTTCGTGGCCGAGTCCCTGTCCGCATCGACCCGCCAGCTCGCGATCCGCTCATCCGCGATCCTCCTCGTGGAGTATGAAGGAAATCCCGCGGCGGTCCAGCGCACCCTTGCGGCGGTGAGGGCCCGGCTCGGGACCATTGCGTACGAGGCCTCGGCGGCGTTCGGGCCCTCCGCGCTCGCCGCGCTCTGGGGGATCAGGCACGCGGCGAGCCCGCTGCTGGCACGGCTCGGCGACCGCCGGCGTTCACTCCAGGTGATCGAGGACGGCAGCGTGCCGGTGAATCGCCTGGCCGACTATCTCGCGGTGCTTCGCGAGATCCCGGCGCGTCACGGGGTCGAGGTGGTAGTCTTCGGACATGCCGGGGACGGACATCTCCACGTGAATCTTCTTCCGGACACCACCAAGCCTGGCTGGGAGAAAACCGTCGCGACCATTTTTGACAACGTGAGCGCGACCCAGATCGAGCTGGGGGGGACGCCCAGCGGCGAGCATGGCGACGGAAGGCTTCGGACTCCCCTGCTCGAGCGCGTGTACGGCGGCGAGATCGTCGACCTCTTCCGGGCGCTCAAGAAGGCCTTCGACCCCAACTGTCTGCTCAACCCCGGCGTGAAGGTGGCGGGGGGCGCGGGGCGCGAGGCGGGAGAGGGCAGGGGCCCGATATCGCAGCTCAAGGTCGGGGCCTCCGCCGCGGCGCTGCCCGATGACATTGCAGCGACGCTCCGTGACATAGAGCGCTCCGGGTCCTGGGATACCGATCGGATGACCCTTGCTGACAGGCCTGCCCGCCTGCCCGCCAGTCCGCCTGCCCGCCCATGAAACAGTATCTCGAGCTCCTGCGGCACATTCGCGAAGAGGGCCATGAGAAGTCCGACCGTACCGGTACCGGAACCCTTTCCGTGTTCGGCTACCAGCTGCGATTCGACCTGGCCCGGGGATTTCCGCTGCTCACCACGAAGAAGCTGCATTTGAAGAGCATCGTGCATGAGCTGCTCTGGTTCCTCCGGGGCGAGACCAGCGTCAAGCCGCTGCAGGCAGTCGGCGTCAAGATCTGGGACGAGTGGGCGCGACCCGACGGCGAGCTGGGCCCGATCTACGGGTACCAGTGGCGGTCGTGGCCCGCACCCGATGGCCGACACATCGACCAGATCGCGCAGGTGGTCGAAAGCATCCGGAAGAATCCCGATTCGCGCCGGCTCATCGTGAGCGCCTGGAACGTGGCGGACATTCCGGACATGGCGCTCGCCCCCTGTCACGTGCTGTTCCAGTTCTACGTCGCGGATGGTCGCCTCTCCTGCCAGCTCTACCAGCGGAGCGCGGACGTCTTTCTCGGCGTCCCGTTCAACATCGCGAGCTACGCGCTGCTCACGATGATGATGGCGCGGGTCACCGGTCTCGAGGCAGGCGAATTCATCCACACGCTGGGGGACGCGCACCTCTACCTGAATCATCTCGAGCAGGCCGACCTCCAGCTCACCCGGGAGCCGAAGGCCTTGCCGAGGATGCAGATCAATCCCCTGGTCACCCGGCTGGAAGACTTCCGGTTCGAGGATTTCTCCCTGGTGGGGTACGAGCCGCATCCCCACATTCCCGCGCCGGTGGCCGTCTAGGCTGGGCAGGGATGAAATACGTCACGCCACCCTTCCTGCCGACCCGCCGCGCCGGCAATCGGCCCGCGGTGAGCCTGATCGCGGCGATGGCCGAGAACCGGGTGATTGGACGGGAAGGGCACCTGCCCTGGCGGCTTCCGGATGACCTCAAGTACTTCAAGCAGCTCACGGTGGATCATACCGTCATCATGGGCCGGAAGACGTTCGACGAGATCAAGCGTCCGCTCGACAACCGGCGGAATGTCGTGATCACGAGGAACACGGAGTTCCGGCCCCACGGCGTCACCGTCGTGCCGTCGCTCAAGGAAGCGTTGGCCTTGGGCGCGACGGAGGACGAGGTGTTCGTGATCGGCGGCGGTGAGATCTTCAAGATCGCGCTGCCGATCGCGAGCCGGATCTACCTCACGATCGTGCACGCGCAGGTGGAAGGGGATACGTACTTCCCGCCCTTCGAGGAAGACGCGTGGGTCCTCTCCTCGGAGGAGTCTCATCCGGCGGACGAGCGGAACCAGTATCCGTTCACCTTCCGGCGGTACGACCGGCTGACTGAGTAGTGTGGCAGATGCGTCGGTCGGTCCGTTCTTGCCGTCCGGCCTTGCTGCATGCAGAATTGGATACCAATTCCCCGCCACTGGAGTAGCCTCATGCGTGCCGCCCTTGCTGCCGCCCTCTTGCTCGCCCCTTTCAGCGTCTCGGCTCAGCAAAAAGCGGCCGCGGCCAAAGGTCCCGATCTCAAGGCCCTCGACGCCTGGATCACCCGGGCCATGACCGAATGGAAGATCCCCGGCGTTGCGGTGGGGATCGTGAAGGACGGCCAGGTCGTGGTCTCGAAGGGCTATGGCTACCGGAACGTCGAAGAAAAGCTTCCGGTGACCGAGAAGACGATCATGGCGATCGGCTCCAATACGAAGTCGTTCACCGTCGTCCTCATGGGCAAGCTGGTCGACCAGGGCAAGCTCGACTGGGAGAAGCCGGTCCGGAACTATCTCCCCGACTTCCGGCTGTACGATGCGTACGCGACCGCCGAGATGACGCCGCGCGACCTGGTGAGCCACGCGTCGGGCCTGCCGCGCCACGACCTGCTTTGGTACGGCCGGAGCTGGGGCCGGAAGGAGATCTACCAGCACCTGCAGTACCTCGAGCCCACGACGTCGTTCCGCGGGCGGTTCCAGTACCAGAACCTGATGTTCATCACCGCCGGCTACCTGACCGAGCAGCTTACCGGCAAGAGCTGGGAGCAGCAGCTCCAGGATGAGATCTTCAATCCCCTGGGCATGACCCGCACCAACACGTCGGTGACCCAGACCCAGAAGACCGACGACTTCTCCTATCCGTACACGACGCGCGACAGCCAGGTGGTGCGCATTCCCTTCCGCCAGCTCGACGCCGCGGGCCCGGCTGGCTCCATCAACTCGAGCGTCGAGGACATGCTCAAGTACATCCAGATGCGGATCGATTCGGGCGTCGCGGGCGGCAAGCAGTTCTACTCGAAGGCGGTCAACAACAAGATGCAGACGCCGGTCATCGTCGCCCCGGGATTCGCGGGCAACGAGTCCACCGGCGAGATCGGCCCGACGACGTACGGCCTGGGCGTGGCAATCTCCAACTACCGCGGCCACCGGATGGTGATCCATGGCGGCGGCATCGACGGCTTCCTGAGCCAGATGTCGTGGCTCCCCAAGGAGCGCATCGGCGCGATCGTCCTGACCAACTCGACCGGGGCCAACATCGCCAACATCATCACCTACGCCATCTACGACTTCATGCTTGGCCTCGAGCCGGTGGACTGGATCGGCCGGCAGAAGGAGCAGACGACCAGGGGCATGATCGCGCAGGACAGCGTCCGCAAGGCGCGTGAGGGTGAGCGGAAGATGGGGACGTCACCGGGCCACCCGCTCGCGGACTACGCCGGGACCTATGAGCACCCCGGCTACGGCCAGATCATCGTCACCACCAACGGCAACGGGCTCGAGTTCCAGTTCGATACCCACAAGGCCGGCCTGAAGCACTTCCACTACGACGTCTTCGAGATCGAGGACGCCAAGAACATCGTGCCGCTGAACGGGCGAATCACGTTCATGACGAACGCGAAGGGGATCGTGGACCGGATCGGCGTACCGATCGAGACGGCGTTGCCGGACCGGATCTTCAACCGCGCCGGGCCGGCGGGCGCAAAGGCTGGCGGGCAGTAGACTCCGTCAGAGGGTCAGACGCCGCCCAGAGACCGCGCGGATTCCCGTACCGGACCGCGCGGTCCACCGCGGACACGTACGCTTCCCATTCCGACACCAGCCTCGGCAGTGCCTGACGTCCTGCCGAGGTGAGGCTGTAGAACTTCGCCTTCCTGCCGTTGTCCGACGTTCCCCATTCCGATTCGATCCAGCCCCGCTTCTCCAGCCGCTTGAGCGCGGGGTAGAGCGTCCCCTCCTCGAGGGGGAAGGCGCCGTCGGTGACCAGGCGGATCCAGCTGCCCACGCCCCAGCCGTGGGTCGGTTCCCAACGGAGCGCGCGAAGAATCAGCAATTCGAGTGTGCCGGGGAGCAAATCCATCCGTCTGACCGCCTGTCCGTCTGACCCCAAACTAGCCCTCTACCCCTAGTGCCGCTAGGGGAGAACAATGTTCCGGAGCGGCCAGGGTCGCTAGACTTGCGCCGCAACCACGGTCCGACGGTCAGACAAGGAGCCCACCCATGCCGGAAGCCACAGAGACAGATATGCCAACCAGTGTAGACCAGATTTTTGCGGCCGATGTGTTTACCCGCCGGGTAATGCGCCAGCGCCTCCCCAAGGAGGTCTACAAGAGCCTGATGCAGACCATCGACCATGGTGAGCCGCTCGATCCCCGGGTGGCGGACGTCGTCGCCGCGACGATGAAGGACTGGGCCATCGAGAATGGCGCCACCCACTTCACCCACTGGTTCCAGCCGCTCACCGGCTCGACCGCGGAGAAGCACGACTCGCTGGTGGCGCCGGACGGCCAGGGCGGCGTGATCTTCAACTTTTCGGGCAGCGACCTGGTGCAGGGCGAGCCCGACGCCTCGAGTTTCCCGTCGGGCGGTCTCCGCGCGACGTTCGAGGCCCGGGGCTATACCGCGTGGGACCCGACCAGCCCGGCGTTCCTGATGCGGGGTGAGCGGAACGTGACGCTGGTCATCCCCACCGCCTTCGTGTCATGGACCGGCGAGGCCCTCGATACCAAGATCCCGCTGCTGCGCAGTATGGAGGCACTGTCGAGACAGGCGCTTCGGATACTCAAGGCTTTCGGCGCCGCGGGTGACGTGAGCCGCGTGATCACCACGGTCGGTCCCGAGCAGGAGTACTTCCTCATCGACCGGGAGATGTTCTTCAGGCGCCCCGACCTGATGACCTGCGAGCGGACCGTCTTCGGGGCCCGGCCCCCGAAGGGGCAGCAGCTCGAGGATCACTACTTCGGCTCGATCCCGCCTCGGGTCCTCGCGTTCATGTCCGAAGTCGAGACCGAGCTCTGGCGGCTCGGGGTCCCGGTGAAGACCCGTCACAACGAAGTCGCCCCTCAGCAGTTCGAGATC
>DATEOL010000058.1:0-8163 GCA_035274025.1 Gemmatimonadales bacterium
TCCGCATGCTGGTGGGCGACAAGCACGGCACGTACGTTCTGCTCTATGAGGGCCGCGGCCTCGAGGGGGACGCCCGGGCCGCGATGGTCCGGCTCCGGGATCGCTACGATGCCATGTGGGATGGACTGCTGTACCAGGCGCTGGGCACGGGCCGGTTGCGCAGGGATCTCGATGTCCGGCTCACGCGGCTCATGATCCTGGGGGCCGTCAATTGGGTCGCCCAGTGGTACTCGGCGGGCAAGGGCCGCAGCCCCGATGAGATCGCGAACGATTTCGCAACGATGATGCTCGACGGAATACTCAACTGACCGTCTGACCGACTGACTGCGGACTGTTACCATGAGACACATTCTTGCGACATTCGTCGTAGCGACGATCTGGTTTGGAACATCGTCTGCCCAGACCCGCCAGCCCGCCGATACGCTCAACTTCGGCGCGCTCTACACCCGCACCGATGCGATGATCCCGATGCGCGACGGTGTGAAGCTCTATACCGAGATCTACGCGCCGAAGAACGCGAGCGGTCCGCTGCCGCTGCTGATGGAACGGACGCCGTACGACGCGCGCTCCGGACTCTCCGGCTACCGTCCCACCGACCAGGGCTACAGCACCCGGCTCTACGACCACATGGAGTTCGCCCAGGAGGGCTACATCTTCGTCCTCCAGGACATCCGCGGCCGCTATCGCTCCGAGGGCGAGTACGTGACGCTGCGGGCGCCGAGCAAGGATGGGAAGTCGAGCGACGAGTCGACCGACACGTACGACACCATCGACTGGCTGGTCAAGAACGTCCCCAGCAACAACGGCCGGGTCGGCGTGCTGGGCATTTCCTACGGCGGCTTCACCTCGATGCGCGCGATGGAGAATCCCCATCCCGCGCTCAAGGCCACGTCACCGCAGGCGACCTGCGCCGACATGTTCGTGGGCGACGACTGGTTCCACAACGGCGCGTTCCGGCTCGACTACTCGTTCCGCTGGATCAGCGGCATGGAGCGAGCCCGGACGCGGAACCTGTGGACCTTCGACAAGACCGACTCCTTCGAATGGTTCCTCGCGCTCGGCCCCCTTTCGAACATCAACGCCAGGTACCTCAAGGGGCAGGCGCCGAGCTGGAACCTCTTCGTGCAGCATCCCAACCTGGACTGGTACTGGGAGACCGAGATGTGCGGCGTGCTGCCGTTCATCAAGGACCTGACCGTGCCCGCGCTCAACGTGATCGGCTGGTTCGACGCCGAGGACTTCGCGGGACCGCTGCAGGTGTACCAGAAACTGGAGACCTACGACAAGGCGGGTTCACGGGCGGGAGGACGGGAGGGCGGGAGGAATTATCTGGTCATCGGGCCGTGGACTCACGGCGGATGGGTCATCTACGACAAGGGCGACAGCATCAGCGCGATCGAGTTCGGCAGCAACACGGCGCGCTACTTCCGGGAGTCGATCCAGCTGCCCTGGTTCAACTACTGGCTCAAGGACAAGGGCACGCTCGACATGCCGGAGGTCCGCGCCTTCATGACCGGCGCGAACCAGTGGGAGTCACTCGACGCGTGGCCGCCCAAGGGGATCACCGAGCGGAACCTCTACCTGGGCGGGGACGGCAAGCTGAGCTTCACGGCGCCCACCGAGGCGGGCGCGTTCGACAGTTATGTCTCCGATCCGGCGCATCCGGTGCCGTATCGTCACCGGCCGATCCGCGGTGGCATCGGTTGGCCCCAGTGGCAGCTCGAGGACCAGCGACTCGCGCATCTCCGGCCCGATGTGCTGACCTGGGTGAGTGACACGCTCACCGAGGACATCACGGTCAGCGGGGACGTGATCGCGAAGCTGTTCGCGTCCACGACCGGGAGCGACGCCGACTGGGTGGTGAAGCTGATCGATGTCTACCCCGAGCCCTATCCCTCGCGACCGGAGATGGGCGGCTACCAGATGATGGTGGCGGGAGACGTGTTCCGGGCGCGGTTCCGGAAGAGCTACCGGGTGCCGGAGCCGGTCAAGGCCAACGAGGTGACGCCCTACACGATTCACCTGCGGGACCGGAATCACCGGTTTCTCAAGGGACACCGGATGATGGTGCAGGTGCAGAGCACCTGGTTCCCGCTGATCGACCGGAACCCCCAGAAGTTCGTGCCGAACATCTTCGAGGCGAAGGCCGAAGACTTCCAGGTGGCGACCCAGAAGATCTTCCGGTCGCGCGAAGCGCCGTCGCACCTGATACTTCCTGTGAGGTGAGCCGTAAGCCGTCATCCCTCGCTACGCTCGGGATGACGCTGTTTACCGTATGCTGGTTGCTGCCTTCCTGATCGCCTCGCGATCGATGATGCCGCCATCCTTGATGACGTAGGCGATCCTCCGCGTATTGCGGATGTCGACGGTCGGGTCGGCATCGAGTATCACGAGGTCAGCCCGCATTCCCAATCCGATCGTGCCAAAGTCGGTTTCCGCCCCGATGATCTTCGCGGCGGCGCCGGTGGCCGCGTGGATCGCCTCCAGCGGGGTGAATCCGGCCGCCACCAGCTCGGCCAGCTCCATGTGGACCGCGGTGGGCACCTGCCACACGTCGGTGCCGACCCCCACGGTGATGCCCGCGCGCTGAAGCTTGAGCGCCATGGCGCGCGACCGCGCCGCCTCGCGCGCAAACTCCCGCCGCCTTGCCGCGTCGAGATCGATCATCCAGCCAAAGTTCTCCAATGTCGGCAGGAACGGTGCGACGCCGGTGTCGGCGTAGGTCGATCGAGGGTTCTCATTCACCCGCACGGCGAGTGCCAGGTACGAGATCGTCGGGACCACCCCGATCCCCGCACTCTTGAACAGCTGGATCAGGTCGTCGTACATGTCGCCGTTCACCCGCGGCGCGCAGATCCCGATGTGCTCCTTGGCGTCCATCCCCGCGGCGATCAGCGGCGGCTCATGGGAGCAATGGCCGGTCGCGCGCATGCCGAGCCGGTGCGCCGCCTCGATCATGCGGGCATTGATGTCCCAGCGCCGGAAGGTGCGCGTCTTCACATGCTGCGCGCCGAACGCGGCGGCGAGGGCGATCGACCGCGCGACGTGCCCCGTATCCGCTTCGGGTTCGATACCACGTCCCTGCTCCTCGTCGAAGGGCCAGTCGCTGTAGTACTGGAACCCTCCGTAGCTGACCCGCGGCCCGGGCAGGAGACCGGCCGCGACGAGGTCGGCGTACGCCACCAGCGGCGCCATGCTCGATCCCTGATCTCGTACCGTCGTCACGCCGAAGTACGCGAAGGCGGGAAGCGTTGCGGGCCGGTAGAAATGCGCGTGCAGGTCCATGAGACCCGGGATCATGAACCGCCCGGTTCCGTCGATCGTGCGCCCGGTGGAATCCATCGAGCCGGCCGGTGCGATTCTCGCGATGCGTCCGCCTTCGATCAATACGTCGCTCGGCCCCGAGGGCGTCGCTCCCGTCCCGTCGACGATCCCGACACTCCGGATGAGCAGCGGCTCCGCGACCGGCGGCGTGAACTTCACCGGCCAGCCCAGCTTCACGCTGGCTCCATCGGGCCGTCGTACGCGGAGCCCTCCCTCGGACACGAACAGGAGTGTTCCGTCCCTCGAGGCCGAGAGATAGAGCGCCGGCTCGTTGCCGATCGCGACCGGATCTGAGCGAAGCCCGCTGGTGTCGAACGCCGCCTTCCAGAGGCGATCGTGGCGCACGAAGGTGATGGTGTCGCGCGACCATTGCAGGAAGATCGGCGCATCCGCGAATCGATCCACTCGGATCCGCCCGCCATGCAGTGGCACGAACTCGGCCGCGCTCCGTTTGCGATAGCGGGCCCGGCCCGAGACCAGGAGGCCGTCCGATCCCGGGCTCCAGACCGGGGGACTGGTTCCTTCATCCGGGATGGTGCCGAGATCGAGCGGCGCATCGGTGCCTGACATGACGAGCAGGCGCGCCGAGTCGGTGTACTTCACGAAGGCGAGGTGGGCACCGTCAGGAGACCAGGCGGGCGAGGTTTCCCGTCCCTTGAGCGTCGTGACCTGCCTGGTGGTTCCGTTCTCGATGGAGGTCGTGAAGAGATCTTCCTCGTTCGTCGAGCCGGAGGACCAGGTGAGTTCGCGTCCATCGGGACGCCACGCGATGGAATTGGCACCGTTCGGGATGTCGCAGAGGGCGCGTGCCGTGCCGCCGGGAAGCTGAATCAGCCAGAGCCGGCCGAGCGCGATCATGGCGGCGGTCTGTCCATCAGGTGCGATGGCGAGCCCGGTGAATCCACGCGCCGCGGTCTCGACGCCTGGCTCGGGGAAGCGCGCGGGCGGGAGCGAGCGACGCGCGCGCGAAATGCGGACCGTCGCCGTGAAGGGAATTTCGGTGGGAGCTCCGCCGGAATCGGCGACCCGCCACATCCGTCCATCGGCGCTGTAGATGAGGAATCGGCTGTCGGGGGTCCACCGCACCCGAGTCGGTGTCACGTCGAGCTGGGGAGCGACCTGCCTGGGCGCGGCATCCCGCGGGCGTACCCAGAGCCGGGTTGCTCCGGTGGAGTCGGGAGAGAAGAAGGCGACGGCATGCCCGTCGCGCGCCCACGATGCCGCGATCGCCGGTGTGCCTCCGATCTCCGGCGGCGACGATGGAGCGAGTTCCGGATCCTGTTGGGTCACCAGGACCGGACGACCACCGCCGAGGCTCACGGTCCACAGACCGAAGCGCCCGCCACGTTCGCCCTGGAAAAGCACGCCCCGGCCATCGGGAAGGAACCTGGGATCGAGATCCTCCGCCGTGTCGCGTGCCGCGTCGGTCAGGGGCCTCGCCATTCCGCCACTCGATGGAAGCAGCCACAACTGGCCCAGCAGGTCGAAGACGAGCGTCCCGCCATCCGGGGAGAGATCGAAGCCCAGGCGGGATCCCTCGTGGACGGTGAAATCGAGCGTCTCGCGATCCGTGGAGTCGGAAGCTTCGCACGAGACGCTGACCAGGATGACAAGGAGATAGAGAAGGCGAGACGACATTGGGTCCTCGCAGGCAGCACGATGCAGTGCGAGAACTTATCCCGGATCGCTGATGGTGCTAGCACTGGGCAATCAGGAACACCCCTGAACCGGTTCCTGTAGGCCCGAGTGTCCGCAGTCGTGGTTCCGAAGGGTGGCACAGGAGGGCCCCATGGACTTATCCCGCATCAGGCATTTCGCCGCGGTGGCAGCCGCGGGCGTCTGGGCCGCGCTGCCTCTCGCGCGCGATGCCGCCGCGCAGACGCCCGTGAAGGATCACTACACCGTCTCCGGCGGTTTGCTGGGCGCCGCCAACTACACCCGCTTTCGCATCGACAACGGCACCGAGGCCTTCAACTGGAATTGGGGTTGGGCTGCCGGCCTCTGGCTTTCGATTCCCGCCGGCAAGGTGTTCTCGTTCGAGCCGCAGGTGCAGTACAGCTCGTGGGAGTACGAGCAGGACGCCACGACGCCGACGGCGCTCCTGGGTGACGCCACCGCCAACTACCTGTCCGTTCCGGTGCTCTTCAAGTTCCATCTCGGCAAGGGCCTGGCGCTGCTGCTCGGCCCCCAGTTCGACTTCCTGCTCTCGGTCGACAACACCGATACCTGGGAAAAGGCGGACGTGACGAGCACCAGCATCGCGGGGACTGCGGGTCTCGAGTTCGCGCCCCGTGGCAGGATCTCGCTCTATGCCCGCTACATGCATGGCTTCACCGACATGGACGACACCAGCACCCCGACCACGACCGAGTTCTTCAACCAGGGATTCCAGGCCGGGCTCAAGCTCCGGCTCTTCGGCTCGCACGTGCCCGCGGACAGCGACGGCGACGGGATACTCGACACCACCGATCAGTGCGCGACCGTCGTTGGTCTCGAGCGCTATCAGGGATGCCCCATCCCGGACTCGGACAAGGACAACCTCAACGACGAAGTCGACAAGTGTCCGCAGCAGGCCGGGACGCAGAAGTATGAGGGCTGTCCCATTCCCGATACGGACAAGGACGGGATCAACGACGAGCAGGACCGCTGTCCCAATGAGCCGGGCACCGCGCAGTTCAACGGATGCCAGCCGCCGGACACCGATAATGACGGCATTCGGGATCCCGATGACCGCTGCCCGACCGAGCCGGGAACCCAGCAGTACAACGGCTGCCCACCGCCCGACCAGGACAGGGACGGGATCCTCGACAGCGATGATCGCTGCCCGACGGTGGCCGGTGTCCGGGAGCAGCAGGGCTGCCCGGCGATTCCGGCGTTCACGGCGAGCGCGGTGACGTTCGCGAGCGGACGATCGGCGCTCACCGCCGCGGGCAGGCGTGAGCTCGACAAGGTGGTCAGCTACCTCAACGAGAACAGCCAGGTGAAGGTCATGCTCACCGGCCACACCGACAACACCGGGAGTGACGAGAAGAACCAGAAGCTCTCCGAGGCCCGCGCCCAGGCCGCGAAGCAATACCTGGTCTCGAAGGGCATCGACGCCGCGCGGATCACGGCGTCGGGGCAGGGCGAGTCGCAGCCCGCAGAAGACAACGGGACGGCGGCCGGTCGTGCAGCAAACCGTCGCGTGGAGGTGACGGTGCAGTAAGGAGTGAGGAGTGAGGAGTGAGGAGTGTCTGGTGCTCACTCACTCCTCACTCCTTACTCCTTACTCCTCACTCCTCACTCCTCACTCCTCACTTACTCGCCCGTAGAATTCGCTCCATCGTCCGAGCGAGCGGGATTCCGCCGCGGCCAGGAAGGATATTCCAGCCGTTGAAGACCACGACCATGTCCTTCTCGGGAATCGCGACCGGCAGCTGTCCGCCGAAGCCCGAGCCGCCCCACATGAAGCGCGTCGTGTCGGTGGGGTTCTGATAGAGCCACCACTTGAAGCCATAGCTCGGCGCGCCCGGGTTGGGCCCCACGCGCAACGCCGGCTTCACCGATTCGGCGATCCATTCGGGCGAGATCAGCTGCTTGCCGCCGACCTTCCCGTTCTGGAGCCAGAGGTTCCAGATCCGGGCCAGGTCCTTCGCCTCCAGGTAGAGTCCCCCTTCGGTGTCGACCAGTCCGGTGGGAATGCGCTTCCAGTACCAGCGCTCGATGCCTAACGGCGCGAAGAGGTATTTCGCGCCGTACTCCTCGATATCCATCCCGGTGGCCTTGCGGAAGATGTGGGCGAGCAGCTCGGTCTCACCGCTGCTGTAGAGCCATCGGCTGCCGGGCTCGACCGCCATGGGGCGATTGATGGTGTAATCGACCCAGTCGAAGGACGCTTCCATCGCGACGGCCGTATTGCCCGGATCGATGTAGGGAAGGGACTCGTTCCAGTCGATGCCGCCCGACATGGTGAGCAGGTGTCGTACGGTCATGCGGCGCTTCCGGTCATCGATGTTCTTGACCTGCGTCGTGTCGAAGAACCGGAGCACCGGCGTATCGATGCTGGGGAAGTCGCCCCGGGTGCGCGCGACGCCGATGATCACCGAGGTGACCGTCTTGGTGACCGATTGCAGGGAGTGCAGGTCGCCCCGCCGATAGGTCGGGTGCCACCAGGGATTGAAATAGTTGTAGCTCCCCGTCGGATCGTGGGCATTGAGCGGGTTGCGGGTCTTCGACGAATCGCCGTAGATGCTGTCGTAGTTCCAGGCGTAGTGCCGGTCGAAGACCAGCTTGCCGTTCCGGATCACCACGAAGCGGTCGATGCTGTTGTAGGTGCCGGCCTTGATCTCGCGATCGATGCTGTCGAGGACGGCCCCGTTGATGCCGACGCTGGCGGGAGTCGCCGTTGGCCAGGCCTGGGCCATGAGTGGAGTGCCGATGAGCACGCCGGCGAGGCGGATAGGGCGGATGAGGTGGATGGCTGGCCCTAGCAGCGTGGAGTGTCGCATCTGGGTTCCTCGTGAAAGGGTATCCGCCGCATCCAGCTCATCCGCCTCAATGTGAGAGGGCGTACACGATGTAGTTGATCGCGAACTTGTACGCTTCGTTCGTCGTGTTCACCGGCCACCAGTTGTGTCCCGACCACTCCATGTAGTCGCCGATGTCGTTGTTGTAGTTGATGGCCACCATGAGCCGCTTCGACGGGTCGTTGTCTTCGTGAATCCCCAGGAACTCGGCCTTGAGTCCCGGGTCGTGCGGGTAGACCATGTCGAGCGTCCTGATCCGGAAAAATGAGTCGAACACCGGGTGCGTGATGTCGAGCCGGTCGATGCGCGCGCCCGGCAGGGCGCGATGGATCTG
>DATEOL010000059.1:0-7161 GCA_035274025.1 Gemmatimonadales bacterium
GAGGTTCTAATCGGGTTTGTGGGTCTTTCCGAAATTCACCTTCCCAACGGGCTACGACCGCGGTGGCGAGGCAGTTGCCGACAAGGTTGACCGTCGTGCGCGCCATGTCCATCAGCTCATCCACGCCGAGGATCAGCGCGACGGCTTCGAGCGGCAGGTTGAACGAGGCGAGGGTGCCGGAGAGGATGACCAGTGACGCGCGGGGCACCGCGGCCACGCCTTTGCTCGTGAGCATTAGCGTGAACATCATGATGAGCTGCTGTCCCAGCGTCAGGTGGATACCCGCCGCCTGGGCCGCGAAGACGGAGGCGAGCGACAGGTAGAGGGTCGTTCCGTCGAGATTGAACGAGTACCCGGTCGGCATCACGAACGCGACGATCCGCTTGGGGACGCCGAACGCCTCCATCTTCTCCATCGCGAGGGGCAGCGCCGCCTCGGAGGACGTGGTGGAGAAGGCGATCAGGGCGGGTTCCCGCACTGTCGACAGGAACCGCTTGATCGGGATGCGAGCCAGGAGCGCCACCGGCAGCAGGACCAGGATCGCGAAGACGACCAGCGAGCCGTAAAGGGTGAGGATCAGCTTGCCCAGGTGGACCAGGATGCCGAGCCCGCTGTGGCCCACGGTGACCGCGATCGCGGCCCCGATGCCGATCGGCGCGTACTTCATCACCAGGTTGGTGAACTTGAACATCACCTGGGACAGGCTCTCGCAGGTCGAGAGCATCCACTCCCTCGGCTTCCCGCGCACCTGGGTGAGGGCGACCGCGAAGAGGATCGACCAAAAGACGATCTGCAGGACCTCATTGGTCGCCGCCGCCTGGATGATGCTGTCGGGCACGATGTGCGCGAGCACCTCCGAGAATGTCTGCTTCTTCGCTGCCAGCGCGGAGCCCTGGTCGGCGGTGCCGGACAGCGAGATCCCGACGCCCGGCTTGGTGAGGTTGACCGCCGCGAGGCCGATGAAGAGCGCGAGGGTCGTCACCAGCTCGAAGTAGATGAGCGACTTGAGCGCGAGCCGCCCTACCCGTTTCAGGTCGTCGCCGTGGCCCGCGATCCCGACCACCAGCGTCGCGAAGATGAGCGGCGCGATGATCGACTTGATCATCCGAAGGAAGATCGTCGAGAACGGTTTCAGCGCCTGGGAGAAGTCGGGAAAGAAGTACCCGATGAGTGTCCCGATCACCATGGAAATGAGAATCCACTTGGTGAGCGAGATGTTGCGAAGCCTGCCCCAAATTGTCGGAGTGGGGGTAGTCATAGTCGGGAATACTAGCCCTAAAGCCCTGAAGCCCTAAAGCCCTAGTGGAGTTATCAGCCTTCAGGGCCTTAGGGCTTTTGAGCGGATGCGGACCCGGGGTGTGCGCTTCATGGCTTGAGCTTCCCTCCACGAACGGTGGCGCCGACGACGATCGCCGCCGCGATGAGCACCAGGTTCTTGATGATGTATTGCCCTTCGAGTGTTGGCGCGTAGGGGAAGGCGCGGAACGTCTCGTTGCGGAAGAAGACCAGGGGAAGCATCGTCCCCGACATCTGGACGAAGAGCAGAAGCAACGTGATGCGGAGGAACTTTCCCGTGAGAAGACCGAGGCCGATCAGCACTTCCCACCCGGCGAGGAGCTTGAGCGAGAGATCGGAAGGCATCGCGCCGCCGCTGAGCTTGGCGATGGTCCGCGTGGCGAGGTCGGACGCCGGACTCCACCCCGGCACGAACTTGATGATGCCGAACCAGAAGAAGATG
Organism: Gemmatimonadales bacterium; assembly: GCA_035274025.1. Lineage (GTDB taxonomy): Bacteria > Gemmatimonadota > Gemmatimonadetes > Gemmatimonadales > GWC2-71-9 > SZUA-320. The sequence continues at coordinate 1,739 of DATEOL010000059.1, forward strand.
ATGCCGAGGGCGATGCGTGAGAACGTGACGCCGTGCCGCGCCATCCACGCGGTGATCCGGACATCGATGGGTTCGATGGGGTCAGGAACCGTCATGACGGAAAATAGGGCGGATAAGACCTAGCCGACGCTTCCGGCCCGTCGCCATGCCCCGGGTGGGAGCTTCACCGTGGCACAGGTGGGGGTGCCGTCCTTCCCGCGCCCGGGCATGTGCACCTCGAGGACCGAATCCGGGTTCGCGAGCGCCCTGGCGAGGAGGTCGTTGCTGATCCCACCCAGCGGGATCTTGGCCCGTCGGTCGAACTCCGTATTGGACTGACCCGCGCTCCGGCCGACGCGTATATAAACGAAACGCAGGGCCGGCGGACCCTGGGTAAAAGGGCCGAGGAAGTTGGGCGCGCCATTCGGGAGTGAAGTACCGATGCGGGCGGTGAAGTCGAACCTCACCTGTTTCGCGCTTTCGCTGGTTGCCTCTACCAGCTCATCCTTCCCCCGCTGCAGCCGGAGGACGATGCCCGGAACCGGATCGTCCACCACGATACGCAGGCGGACCTCTCTCATCGACAAGGCCCCCAGGCCTCAACGCCCCAATGCCCCGAAAGCAGCATACCCCAATAATAGGGTGCGGTCGGGGCCTTGGGGCGGTGGGTCCTTGGGGCTTCTATGGCTTGACGAGAATGACGTGGAAGTCGGTGGCTCCGATGTGGGCGTCTCCAACCAGCCGATTGGGAAGAACCCCAAAAGGCAACTGGTCCAGGAAGATCGGATTCTCCTGATGGAAACGAAGGACCGCCTGGGTCGTGTCCCAGGTGCCGGCGAAGGTCAGGTCACCGGTTGGCGACGTGATCGCCCCCTGGGTCGTCCCGTTGGGGTTGACGGTGATGTTGAAGCGCAGCCCCTCCGCGAACCGGTCGATCGTGCCACCGGCGTTGGTCGTCGTGAAGGCGGTCGCGGTCCACACTCCCTCCAGCGTCGGCGGCGGGGGAGGGTTGTAGGGGCCGGTCGAGTCGTAGCAGGCTATCAGGCTGGATGCAGCAGCGAGCGAAAGAAGCAGTTTCGTCATGTGGGGAGGTGCGGATTAGGCAGGGGAATCCCGACACGGACGTAACGACGTAAGGACGTAAGCCCTGACCGCCCTAACCGCCCAACCGCCCAGTCACGCGGGAACGGCCTCCAGCACGGCGCACTGCGAGTGGGTGGGGATGACCCGCTCCAGCCGCAGACCCGCGGCGCTCAGCAGGGCTCCGTATTCCGCCGCGCTGCGCTCGCGGCCGCCGGTGACCGCCAGCATGACGACATCGAGCACCTTCGGGAAGTGCTCTCCGTCATCAGCGATCAGGGCCTCGACCAGGAGCACCTTCGCGGAGGGGGGCGCGGCGCGCCGGACGGCGGACAGGATCCGGATCGCATCGTCGTCCGCCCAGTCGTGAATGACCTCCATCAGGACGTAGGCATTCACCACGGGGAGAGGCGACTTGAAGAAGTCACCGGGCTGGAGCGCGAGCCGGTCGGACGCGCTCGCCTTGGCCTCCGCAATCACGTGTGGCAGGTCGAACAGGATTCCCCTTGCGCCGGGCGCGGCCGTGAGGATCGCCTGAAGCAGGTGACCGTGTCCGCCGCCGACATCGGCGATGGTCCCGAACTGCCTGAAGTCGTAGGCCTCGATGACCGCGGGGATGATGCCGCGCGACTTGGCGACCATCGCCTCGTTGAACAGCCGTGCCTCGTGCGGGTGTCCGGAGTAGTAGGACACCAGGCCGGCCCAGCTGAGCGCCGGTTTTCCCGTCTTCGCGGCGGATCCAAGCTCGGTGAACTGGTTCCACACCACCGGCATCCCGATCATGCGCGCGAACGACCGCATCGAGTCGGGGTGGTCGCTTCGCAGGAAGCGCGATGGCGGGGTATGGGTCCAACCATCGCCCTCCTTCGCGAACACGCCGCTGGCCGCGAGCAGACGCATCATGCGGTTCAGGGCGTCGGCGTCGAGTCCCGTGGCCCGCGCCAGCTCGGCCGCGGTAGCCGGCCGGTCGTCCAGGGCATCGGCAACGCCCGCCTCGGCCACAATGTGCAGGCAGCGGCTGACCACGTGAGCGGTGATCATGTCCCGGATCACCAGCGGTGGGGGTTGTTCCATGGGACCGATCCCTCACGATGTTGCTGAGAGCCAGTGCATCAGGTTGAGCACCAGCTGGAAATTCCGCTCCGCGCCCGGGGCATTCATTCCCATCGGCCGGCGACTGGGGCCGGCGACCTGGGCGCTGAACATCGCGGCTTCCCCGAAGAACGCGGCGCGCCCACTGCCTACCCGCATGACCGCCCCCTGGAGCCAACCACCGACCGGGACCCGCCTGGTGTCTGGCTTGAATTGCCAGGCGATCCGCGGCATCAGCGAGACGAAGGTAGCCGGGAGCACCAGGATCGGCTCCGCCTTCGGCGCCTGGAAGGCCTGACCCGTGAACGTGCGCACGCTGTCGATGCCCTGGGCGACCGGGTGCTCGCGCAGGGTGCCTGCTGTCCGCCGGAAGATCGTCGGCTTGGCAAACGCCGAGTCCAGGCTGGCTTCGCTCCCACGGAATCCTTCGACCGCGAACCCGTCGTTGAATGTCACGCCGAAGGGTGCGGCGAGCGGGGCGTTCGCTCCCGCGATCGGCATGTGGTCCGCGATGAGCAGGAGCCGTCCGCCCGCCTTTACCCACTGGTGCACCGCCGTGATCTCCTCAGGGGTGAACGCGGACGGAGTCGGGTAGGGGTAGGTCTCCCACTCAGCCTCGCTCCACATCGCGTTCGCGATGACGAGCACGCTGCATTGGGCGAGCGACTTCGAGTCGAACTTGTCGATGCCCGGCTTCATCACGTAGCCGTCACGGCGCAGCAGGTCGCCGAAGGCCCAGAAGCGGTTGTCCAGGGTGTGAAAGTTGTGATGAGCCTGGTCGAGGCAGACGGTCGGTCCCTGCCCGGTCTGGTACTGTGGGGCGGTAATGACCGGCCGGAACTCGCGATCGGGTTCCTGCTGTGCGGCGGCGACCGATGTGGAAAAGAGCAGCAACCATCCCAGCCGAAATGTGCAAGGCAAGTCCGGGCTCCTGGCGTGGCTGGTGGAACATACTCGCCCATCGTCGTCTACCTAGGATATGACGACTGAGCTACTCGACGCCCCCCTGGAAGGGGAGGCGGCGCCCGCGCCTTCTGGCTTCGATCCTCGCACCGCTGCCACCGTGGGACTGTTCGTCCTGGCCCTGCTGGTCGTGCTGCGGTTCGCCCGCGGCTTCCTGGTGCCGCTCGCGATCTCGCTCCTGCTCGATTTTCTGTTCAGCCCGGTGATCCGCTGGCTCAGGAAGATCGGGATCGCCGAGTCGATCGGGGCGGGCATCGTCGTGTTCGGGCTGGTGGCCGTTGTGAGCACCTCGGTCTATTTCCTCGCGAATCCGGCGGCGGACTGGCTGGAACGGGCGCCGCGATCGATGCAAGTCGCGAAGGACCGGATCAAGAAGCTCACCAAGCCGCTGGAGAAGATCCAGGCGACGGCCAAGGCGGTGGAGGAAGCGACGACGCCGGGGGGGAAGAAGCCGGCCGAAGTGCAGATCGCGGCCCCCTCGATGACGCAGCGCATCACCGGCGGGACCACGGCGGCGATCAACGTCTCCCTCACGATCATCTTCCTGACCTACTTCCTCCTGGCGGTGGGCGACCTCTTCACCCAGAAGCTGGTGGGGATCCTGCCGGTCTTCAGCGACAAGAAGAAGGCCGTGGGGATCACCCGGGAGATCGAGGTCCAGTTCTCCCGCTATCTCTCCACGGTGACCGTGATCAACATCTGTCTCGGCCTGGTGATCTGGGCGCTGCTCCAGGTGGTGGGAATGCCCAACGCCGCGCTCTGGGGATTCCTCGCGGGCCTCACCAATTTCGTGCCGTACATCGGCGGGGTCGTGACGACGTTCGCGATCTTCTTCGCGGCGCTCATGTCGTTCGAGGACACCGGCAAGATCCTGCTGATGCCCGGGATCTACCTCGCGGTGAACCTGATCGAGTCGAACCTGGTGACGCCGATCCTGCTGGGACGGCGCCTGCCGCTCAACAACGTGGCGCTGTTCGTGGGGCTGCTGCTCTGGTGGTATCTCTGGGGAATTCCGGGCGCGATCCTGGCCGTGCCGATGATGGTGGCGCTCAAGATCGTGTGCGACCACGTGGAGAGGCTTGCGGCGCTAGGGGCATTCCTCGGACCGTGAGCGGGGCCTGTCTCAAGGTCTCCAAGGTCTCCAAGGGCACGCACCGTCACGCGGCCAGGTCAGAGGTCGACGTCAGCACCACAGCGCGCCCGTTGCGCACGACGACCGTGTTCTCATAGTGGACTGCCAGCGCACCATTGCTCGTCCGCAGCGTCCATCCATCCGGGTCCTCCACCACAACGGCCGGCGCACTGGCAAGCAGCGGCTCGACCGCGATCACGAGCCCCTCGTGCAGCGTCGCGCGCTCCCGCGGATCGTCGAAGTTGGGGATCGTCGGATTCTCGTGAATGGTCCGTCCCACGCCGTGGCCTGTCAGCTCACGAAGCACCGAGAAGCCTGACTTCCTCGCCGTCCGCTCGATGGCGCGACCGATGAGCCGCACCGGCCTGCCCGGCGCGATCACCTGCATCGCCGACTTGAAGGCCTGGCGCGCGCAGCGGGCGAGATCCTTCGCGAGGGCAGTCGCCCCGGGCAGGACGATGGTGCGCGCGGCATCGGCGATGAAGCCGTCGAGCTCCGCGGTGATGTCGAGCTTCACGACGTCGCCCGGCTGCAGCACGCGGGAGCCCGGGATGCCGTGCACGATCTCGTCGTTCACGCTGATGAGATTGAAGCCCGGAAAGCCGTAGGTGAGCTGTGGTGCCGAGCGGGCGCCGCGGGCTCGGAGGAAGCTGGCGCCACGCTCATCCAGCTCACCCGTCGTGATCCCCGGTGCTACCTGGGTCGCGAGCCAGACATGCGCCTCGGCCACGAGGCGGCCGACGCGCGTCATGCCTTGGAGGTCGCTGTTGTTGGAGATCGTCATGCCGGAAACTAAGGTCCCAAGGTCCTTCGCATCCTGGGAAGCAGGTAACCGGCTCGGTCTCGTCGCCGCTCATTGCGGCCATCGGGGCGCGGCAAGCCGAAGTCGCCAGATCGGGCCAGTGTACATCGGCCCCCGGAAGGCCAGGAAGGTCGGCACGTCCTCGGTGACGATCCACATCTCGCTGTCGGGCGGAATCTTGCCGAGCAGCTTGCCGAGCAGTCCGGTGACCCCGCCGATTTTCGGCTTGAGTACGTAGTGCGCGACCGCGAGACGCTCCCCACCATGAATGAGGGAGTCGCGGCCGGCTGATGCCACCTGGAGCCCGATGATTCGCGGCTTGGGGGTGAAGGCAACGACGTGGACCTCCGACGTGTCACCCCAACGAAGGTTCTT
>DATEOL010000060.1:0-12908 GCA_035274025.1 Gemmatimonadales bacterium
GGCCCGAGAGCGACTCATGCGCATCATCGATGCACTGCCGACGTTGAGCTCGGAGTTGTTGAGCGAGACACCGCAAGCGGCGGCGCTGGTTCGTTCGATGGCGCTTCGAGCCGAGCTCGCGGCCGTGGCCGGCGATTCAACTGAAGCGGGACGGTGGACCTCGGTGGTGATGACGCTGTGGAAGGGCGGTGACGGGGACACTCAGGACGTTCTCGCGCGGCTCGGACGAGCCGCCCGACGAAACTGACCACCTCATTGGAGGTGTCCATGCACAGAAGCACGGCATTCTTCGTACGCACTGCGCTCGTCGCTTTGGTGACTACGCTTGCCGCCTGTGATGACTTCTTCATCCGTCGTGGCGACGACGATGAGCAGGGATCGCCAGGCAGCGCGAGCAATGAGGCTGTAGCAAAGAAGTGTGGCAAGATGAAGTTCGACACCGACCACGCGAGCACGATCAAGTCGCTTTCCACGACGCTGGACGTCAAGGTCCAGATCATACCCGCGAAGAACAGTTTCAAGTACAAGATGGAGCACCTGGCCTCGAAGCACGGTCGAATCATCGCGAAGATCACCAATACCGGGAACGACGCGTGGGATGCCATGGCGCTCTCCGGGGAGAGCTCCTCGTGCTGGTATGTGTGGCAGGACAAGCAGGGACGCTTGCAATCGAGGTTTGTTTCACTTCCGAAGACTGAGAATGACCAGGTCAAGGACGTGGCGGACAAGTTCTTCGATATCGTCTATAACCAGCCACCCGAAGGCCACATCAATGACGAAGCGGTCTGGGACAAGCCATATCCCCTGCTTGCTTCAGCCGAGCCCGTTGCGCTGGATTCTATCATGCGTGGTGGAGGCACAGGCTGGACCACTTGCCTCATGAATGGCTGCTGCCGATCCCGTCAATAACCGGAACCGAATGACCCACAATCACGAAGCCCTCCGCGCGCTGGCGCGAAAGCGCTGGCGCGTGGCGCTCAGCCTCACGGCCCTGATGGTCCTGGTCTATTTCGGCTTCGTCCTGCTCGTCGCCTGGGACAAGCCGTTCATGGGCCGGCTGCTCCGCCCGGGACTCTCCGTCGGCATCGTCCTCGGCGCGCTGGTCATCATCGCGGCCTGGATCCTCACCTGGACTTACGTCCGCTGGGCCAACCGGGTCTACGATCCCGAGCTCGAGCGCGCCCGGGCCGGAGGAGTGAAGTGAGCACCGCGATCGGCCAGGCCAATCCGGTCGCCATCGCGTTTTTCCTCCTCTTCATCGGGGTGACGCTCGGCATCACCTGGTGGGCCGCGCGCCGCACCAGGACCACCGAGCACTTCTACGCCGCGGGCCGGTCCATCACGGCTCGCCAGAACGGCATCGCGCTGGCGGGCGACTACATGAGCGCGGCATCCTTCCTCGGGATCGCCGGGCTCGTCTCCACCACCGGCTTCGACGGACTGATCTACTCCACCGGGTGGCTGGTCGGCTGGCCCGTGGTCCTCTTCCTCGTGGCGGAGCCGCTCCGGAACCTCGGCAAGTACACCTTCGCCGACGTCGTGGCCCTGCATCGACGTCCCGGTCCGGTCCGCACCGCCGCGGCCATCGGCACGCTCGCGACCGTGGTCTTCTACCTGATCGCGCAGATGGTCGGCGCGGGCGGACTCATCCGCCTGATGTTCGGGATCTCCTACGAGACCGCGATCGTGGTGGTGGGCGTGGTGATGATCCTCTATGTGCTGGTCGGCGGGATGATCGCGACTACCTGGGTGCAGATCGTCAAGGCATTCCTTCTCCTGGCGGGCGCCTTGCTCCTCGCGGTCCTGGTGCTGTCACGCTTCGGCTTCAATCCCGCGCGGCTCTTTGCCGAGGCTGCGGCGAAGCACGGTGACGCGGTCCTCGCTCCCGGGAAGCTGGTGACGAGTCCACTCGAGGCGGTCTCGCTCGGCATGGCGCTGATGTTCGGCACCGCGGGGCTGCCCCACATTCTCATGCGCTTCTTCACGGTGCCGGACGCCAGCGCCGCGAGACGGTCGGTGTTCTACGCCACCGGGATCATCGGCACGTTCTACCTGCTGACCTTCGTCCTCGGCTTCGGCGCCATGGTGCTGGTCGGTCCCGAGGCGATCCGCGCGGTGGACCAGGGCGGGAACATGGCGGCGCCGCTCCTGGCCGAGGCTCTGGGCGGGACCGCGTTGCTCGGCTTCATCGCGGCGGTCGCATTCGCCACCATCCTGGCCGTGGTGGCCGGGCTGACGCTCTCGGGCGCGGCGGCCCTGTCGCACGACCTCTGGGTCAACGTCGTCCGGCACGGCGAAGCGGAGCCGGGGGAGCAGCTCCGGGTGGCGCGCATCGCGACCGTGGTGCTGGGCCTGATCGCCGTGGTTCTCGGCATCACGTTCAAGGGGCAGAACGTCGCGTTCATGGTGTCGCTCGCCTTCGCGATCGCGGCGAGCGGCAATTTCCCGGCGCTCCTGCTCGCGATGTTCTGGCGCCGGGCGACGACGTCCGGCCTGGTCGCGAGCATGCTCACCGGCACCTTCGGAGCCCTCATCCTGATCTGGTTTTCCCCCACGATCCAGGTCGACATCCTGCACCATGGGAGCGCGCAGTTCCCGCTCCGGAACCCAGCGCTGCTCACGATCCCGATCTCGTTCGCGACAGGAATGCTGGTGTCCCTCCTGACCGCTGCAAGGTCAGAGGAGGAAATCTCGAGATTTGCCGAACGGGAAAGGCTGATGCTGGAGGGACGTGAGACGAGAGCCGTAAGACGTGAGCCGTAACTACCGTATCGCCTCCCGTCTTACCGCTCACCGCTCACCGCTTACCGCTTATCGCAATAACACTGCTCCCATGTACCCGTCGATCTCGCCCGCCCGCCTCACCCGCGGGTGCCGCGTCACTTCCATCCATCCGTCGTAACACCTGGGATCGGTGTCGGTGAGCGCCCGGTCGAACCAGCGGATATCGTCGAACAGCACCACGGCCCCAGGGGCGAGGAATCGCTCGGCGGCGTCGAAGTCGCTCACGTAGGCTTCGCCGGAGTGACCCGCGTCGTGAAACATCAGGTCGACGCCGGTCATCGTGCGGGCGAGGTCGGGAACGACGTCCTGGGTCCTGCCGTTGATGCAGGTGGCGCGCCCGTTGAAGTGCGAATGGATCAGGGCCGCCGCCTTGCGGCTGTAATCGGCGCTGAGCTCGACCGTGGTGAGGTGCGCGTCCTGCCCCGCCGTCTCCAGGGCCTCGAGCATGAACAGGGCAGACATGCCCCAGAAGGTGCCGAGCTCGACGATCTGCTCGCTCTGCATAGCCTTGACCACGGTGTGGAGCAAGCGACCCTTCATGCCGAGGCTGGCGGCACGGGCGAAACGGCGCTGCTGATCGCCGTGCTCGCGGAGTCCGGTCTCGGGGTTGATATTCGCCCGGAGCTTGTCGGCCGCACGCGCGAGACGTTCCGCGCTCGAGAACTCGACGGCCGGGAGGTCGCCCAACGACTCGACGAAGCTGTTGAAGCGGAGGGAGGCATCGTCCGGTTCACTGCTGTCTTTCCGGATCTCGCGCCAGATGGCCCAGGATCGTTCGGTGCAGTCCCGGAGGAACTGGACGTACTCTACGGGGAAATAGAGCGGTCCCTCGGCCTCGGCCCGCTCGAGTGCCCAGGACAGCACCGCATCAACGGCATGGCGATTTCGTGCGGTGCGCTCGGCGGTTTCCGCGGCGCGGACCTGAACGCGATCGAGTAGCGTGACCAACTGTTGGCGCATGTTCATTCCCACAAGATGCGCCAGCGGCCCCCCTTCGGATTTCACACGATCATGCTCGCACGTTCATGCGACCCCTTATTACTCATGCCAGGGCAGCGGGCAGGGTCCGCTGCCACTCTACGTTGATGGTATCGATGGTTGCGCGCGGCACGCCCCACGTCGCGAGCCAGGCGATCACACGGTTCCCGAACTCGAGCTCGACGCGGAGGATGCCGTCGTTGAGCTGGTCGACGCTCATCACGAGCTGAACCGGGGGGGTGCGAACGAGGACGCTTCCGCTGAGACCGGTATGCTCGAGCCATCCGCCCCGGCCGGTCAGTCGATCCCAAGCGGATTCCCGCGGGATCGAGAGAGGGTGCCGCGCGCTCGCGACCATCCGGTCCTCCCCGCGATGGTGTTCGAGGTAATGCTTGAGGCCGCGCAGCTCGAAGTCCCAGCCCGCGCTCACCCCGGAATACCAGTCGTCCCAATCGCTGCCTTCCCCGAAGCCGGAGGTGACGACACGAAGGATCGTGCGTCCCCGGGTGCTCTCGAGGTGGTAGTCGGTGGCAAGAAGCACGGGGGGATGGTGCGGGAAGCCGATCCTCAGATGGCGGTTCGGTTCCCAGATCTCTATCGCCGAGTCGGCATCGTAGCTCTCGTCCCAGCCCATGCGGATGACGCCGCCCGCACCCGGGATCACGCTCGCAGCGAGGGGGAACCAGCGGGTGAGCTCGGTGGCATCGGTGAGTGCCTTCCACACCGCATCGACCGGCGCGTCGATGGCGAGGGTCTGCTCGACCCGGCGATCAGCATACTTGTTCATTTTGCGGAGTCCGCTGGTGGAACGGGCCACGCGCCGGCCATGACGCGAAACGCGCGTCCGTGCGGGGCTCGCTCGTCGTGGAACTTCCCGATGACCTCGCTCACCACGCGAGTCAGCTCCTCGGCGAACGCAGCCTGGTCGCGCTGGGAGGCGAACCGCACGTCGGCGTGGAGCGTGAGCGTGGGGAGCTTCTTGCCCGCGCGCTCCGCCCCTTCGCGCGCGGAGGAAACCTCGGTGATGACTCGCGCGGCGGTCGCGACGAGGTACGCGCTCGATGCCCGGTCCTCGATCCGGTCGGGGTTGGCGGCGAGGGCGCCGAGGGCGGCGGGGCTGATGAGGTAGGACCGGGCCACTGCTCGCATGACCCGCTCGGTGCAGTTCCGCTTCTTCCGCTCTTCGACCAGCTCCACCAGGCCTTCGTTCTCCAGGAGTCGCAGATGGTAGTTGAGTTTTTGCCGGGGAACGCCGAGGCGGCGGGCGAGGCCCGCGGCGGAATCGGGGTGCTCGAGGGCGCGAAGAATCCGGAGCCGAGTCGGATCGAGCAGGCTGGTGGCGGGACCGGCCTGATGGACGACACGGAGGGGGGCTGCATTCATGCCAAATAGTATTGACTAGACAAAATTATTTGTCAAGAGCCAAGTCCCGGTCTGCGGCCTGAGATCGTTCAGCCCTCAGGTCTTCTTCGCCGTCTTCCGCCCGGTCGTGATCTTGGTATTCACTTCCCGCTTGACCCGGGGCGCCAGCTCCTCCGCATGCTTTGCGACGAATGCCTTGACCGACCTCGGATCCTGGCGGGCGAGGGCGCGCAACGCCCACGACATCGCCTTCACCACCATGTCGTCGCGGTCATCGAGCAACAGGGTGCAGATCGCGAGCGTCCGTTCGGCGTCGCCCTTGCCGCCCCGGGCGGGAATGTTGAGCGCGGTGGTGCACGCGAGGGCGGCGCGCCGCCACCAGCGATCCTCCGAGCGACACCAGGCCTGGACCACGGAATCGGGAACCTGGCCGTCGCGCCAGGCCGGTCCCGCGAGGTAGCAGGAGAAGGCGTCGACCATTTCCCAGGAATCCATTCCACGTCCCAGCACCCGGAGCCGGCGCGGGGTGAGCGCCTTCATCGCGCCGGGGTGGTTCGCCACCAACTCGTAGGCAACCAGTCGTTCCCACGCGCCGGCCGGTGCCAGCCGCTCGGCCAGCTCGAGCATCACGTGGGGCGGAGAAGTGGCGGCCCGCCGGGACCATTCCCGCCGCAGGACACGCATGGCTGGGACGGTCTGGGCCGGCATGGCGGCGAGCCCGGCTCTTATCTCGGACGGCGTGGGAATCGTGGCCGAATTCATGACCGTATATATACGACTATTGGCGTAAGCCGTAAGCCGTAAGCCGTAAGCCGTGAGCCGTGAGCCGTGAGCCGTGACCCGGCGAGGCGCTTCCCGCTTCCACCACTACTGCTTGTTGAGCGGCGCGGTCCAGAGGCTCGAGGACAGCTCGGTGATCGTGAAGAAAATCCGATCTCCGTCGCTGGCGAAATCGTCGCGATAGACCGGCCGGGCGGGGTCGTCGAATTTTACCAGCTCACGGGGCGACCCGCCGTCGATCGGCACCATCCAGATCCCGCCCTGGCCCCCGGGTGCTTCGGCGCGCGCGAGGAGCACCGGCTCCCCCATCAGCCAGAGCGGGCGGCGGAATCGCTGGCCGGTGACTGTCTCGGGGCCCGCGATCACGCGGGTCTTCCCGCCTTCGGGTGACACCACCCGGATGTGTCCCTCGGGATCCGCGAACGCGATCCAGCGGCCATCGGAAGACCAGTTCGCGCCCGCGCCGATGTCATCGCTGACCGGCCGGGGCGGACTCCAGGAGGAATCCGCCTTTCGGTCGACCACGAACACCTTGTTCTCTCCCGATCCAACGGTCGCATTGAAGACCAGGTGCGCTCCATCGGGCGACCAGCGCGGCTGGTGATGCTGCAGGCTATCACTGGTCACCTGGCGGACGCCCTTCCCGCCGGCCCGCATCACGAAGACCTGACGGATGCCATCGCGAATGCCGTAGAAGGCGATCTCCTTCCCGTTGGGCGACCAGGTCGGACCGAACTCCTCGGTCGAATCGCGGGTGAGCTGGATGGGCTGGTTCGACTGCAGGCTCATGAGCCAGATGTCCTGGCTCCCGTCGAGGTTCGAGTCGTAGAGCATCCAGCCGCCGCCGGGCAGGACATCCATGTCCTCCACCAGCTGCTGGCCCGTGGTGACCGGCTCGGCCTCGCGCACGGTCACCGAGCCGCGCCCGGGCAGAGGAACGCTCCACACATTCGATTGGTGTGAAAGGACCGAATACACCAGCGTGCCCGACGAGGCTGTCACGATCCCGTGCGGGCCCAGTCCCGTCGTGAGCCTCGCGATGTCGGCCTCGGGCTGCCCGTTGCCCTTGATGCGCAGGCGGAACACGTCGCGGATGCCGGCGCGTCCCTGCACGTAGAGGATCGTGCGGCGATCGAGCCAGGCGGGACTCACGGCGAGCTGTCGCCCATCGGTGAGCGCGACCGGCGTCCCGCCGCCTGCCGGAATGAGCATGAGCCGCGAGGGAGCGACGTTGCCGAGGAGTGTCTCGCTGAAGACGAAGTCCGAATTGCCTCGCACGAACGCGATCCATGCGCCGTCGGGCGACCACGCGACCGAGTGCGCCTGCGGGTCGGTGAGCAGCTCGGTTGGCGGTCCGGTCGAGTTCACGTCCTGCACCCGGAGGAGCCCGCCGGCGAACCACGCCACGCGAGCGCCATCGGGCGACCAGTCATAACCCATCACCGGCGCGCTGGGCGGTCCCTCGACGATCGCCTCCGCCGGACCGCCGAGCGCGGGCACCGAATAGATCGAGCCGCCGGACTGGAACGCGATGCGCGAGCCATCCGGGGCCCAGCGCGGCCAGCGCTGATTGCCGTCGACACCCTGTGCCACCGTGATCGGGTCACCGCCATTCACCTGGCGGACCTGGATGTGCATCGCGCCATTCACGCCGGCGGCATAGGCCAGCAGTCGCCCGTCGGGCGAGAGCACCGGATCGAGCTCGAGCTCGCCGGTCGCGCCGAGCCGCTTCGGATCGCCGAGCTGCAGCGCCGGGCCCTGCTGGTTCTTCGCCAGCAGCATAAATGCGATCGCCGCGACCGCGGCGGCGACCGTGAGCGCGAGCACCCAGCGGCGCCGCTCGGACATGGTGACCGGCGTGGTGCCGACCGGAGTCAACGAGCCGCTCGGCAGGAGATACGGCTCCAGCGCATCGGACAGCTCGGCCGCGGTCTGGTATCGGTCCGCGGGACGCTTCGCGAGGCACTTCATGATGACCGCATCGAGGCCAGGCGGGAGGTCGGGACGCAGTGAGGCGAGCGGCGTCGGCGGCTGCATGACGTGCGACGCGAGAATCTGCGCCGCGCTGTCGCCGCTGAACGGAGGCCGGCCCGCGAGCATCTCATACGCGAGGATGCCGACTGCGTAGATGTCGGCGCGATGATCGGTGCCGGGATCCGCCGCCGCCTGCTCGGGCGACATGTAAGCCGGCGTGCCGATCGCGAGTCCCGCCGTGGTGCGCGAGGGGTCTCCCACGGGGCTCGCGGACATGGCGCGCGCGACACCGAAGTCGGTGACCAGCGCGTGCCGGCTCGCCAGCATGATGTTCTCGGGCTTGATGTCGCGATGGACCAGGCCCTGTTCGTGCGCGTAGCGCAGCGCGTCGCAGACCTCGAGCACCAGGCGGACGGTCTCCTGCACCGGGACGCGCGTCTCGCGCACCAGCTTCTGGCGCAGTGACTCGCCCTGCACGAACGGCATGACGTAGTACAGCAGACCGTCGGCCGCGCCCGAGTCGATCAGTGGCAGGATGTTGGGATGCTGCAGGCGGGCGAGGATGCCGATCTCGCGGAGGAACCGCTCGGCGCCGGCGAGGGAGGTGAACTCGCCGCTGAAGACCTTGATGGCGACCGGCCGCGAGTGCCGAACGTCTTCCGCGTACACGATGATGGACGTCCCACCACGCGCGGCCACGCGCAGGAGCTGGTACCGGTCGGCGAGATGTGGGGTCAGTCGCTCAAGGATCTCGGCCATTCCGGTGCCAGGCTCCCGCGGTCAGGCTTATGAGACGCTCACGGCCATCATTCCGTTGCACTCTGGGGCGGGTCCAGGCTGAGCTCACGCCAGTTGCCCGCGGGACCGAAACCAGCCCGCCCGTAGAATGGTACCGACCGACTGCTGGGTGACACCAGCAGCAGCTCCAGCCCTTCCTCCGCGGCCCAGGACCGGATGGCCGCGAGGAGTCCGGTCCCATGTCCCTTGTTGCGCTCGTCGGGAGCGGTGTAGCAGTCGGTGAGCCAGCCCCAGCGATCGCGAGCCGTCGCGGGTCGCGGCACGCCCTCCTGCACCCGCACCGCCATGTGCGCGACGATCGTGCCTTCGTCCTCGACAACCCAGTGCGCCAACGCACCGGTGTCGAGGCCGTGCCAGAAGTGCTCGAGGTAGCGGGAGAGAAATTCCTTGAAATCGCCGAGCGGGACCTCGCCCTCTTCCGCGCGGAAATTCCAGCGCAATCGGGCGAGGCCGGGACCGTCGGATGACACGGCTCGGCGAATGTGTGCCATTCCGTACACGACGCTGCACGAGGGGGCACCGTTTCAGTCGACTGACCGACTGACAGTCTGACCGACTAAGTTCACGGGTCCTTTTCCGAAGCCGAATGCGCTCTTCGATTCCCACTTTGCTCGCTGCCACGGTTGCGCTCAGTCCTGTCGAAGCTCAGCAGGACACGACCCGCGGGCGCGATTCCACCGCGCGTCTCCCCGACCTCACCGTCACCACCACTCGCTCGAAGAAGCAGCCGATCGATCAGCCGATGGCGCTCACCCGAGTGAATGCGTCGGAGTGGTACGGCTCCCGCTCGCTCGGTCTCGACGACGCGCTGACCGGAATTCCGGGCGTGCTGGCGCAGAACCGCGCCGGATGGAGCGATGTGCGGCTGGTCATCCGCGGATTCGGCGCGCGGGGCGCCGGCGACCGCTCCAATGCGGGGACCTCGCGCGGCGTCCGGGTCCTGCTCGACGGATTTCCCGAGACCGAGCCCGATGGGCGCACGGCGTTCGACCTCATCGACCTCTCCGGCGTGAGCGGCGTCGAAGTGATCCGGTCGAATTCCTCGGCGCTCTGGGGCAACGCCGCGGGTGGCGTGGTGAGCGTATCGACGGTGCGGGGCGCGACCCGCCCCTGGTTCACGTTCGAGCCGGCCTTCGGGAGCTTCGGGTTCCGGCGCTACACCGCGAACGCGGGGTACCAGCCGGGCGAGGGTGAGCTCGGCGTATCCGTCACCTGGGCGGAGAACGAGGGGTGGCGTGACCACTCGTCGGGCGAGCGGCTGGTCGTGAACCTCGCGTTCAACACACCGGTCGGCGAGCGGAGCCGGGTCGGCGTCTTCGCCACCGGCGGGTACAACCAGTACGACATCCCCGGCCCGCTCACCGCGGAACAAGTCGCGGAGAATCCCGCCCAGGCCAACGCGGCATACGCGACGCGCGATGAGCGGCGCGACAACAAGCTGGGCCGGCTCGGCTTCACCTACGAGACGCAGCTCTCCGACGCCCACGGACTCCAGGCCAGACTCTACGTCCAGCCCAAGTTTCTGCAACGATCCGAGCGAGGCACGTTCCGCGACTTTACGCGCTATCACGTCGGCGGCAATCTGATCTATCGCTGGAATTCCCGGTTCAGCGACGAGGTCGGGAGCGTGCTGAGCGTCGGGGTCGACGAGGCGTACCAGGACGGCGCGATCCTGTTCTACAACCTCACGCCGGACAACGAGCGGGGCACCCTCCGCACCGACAAGCGGGAAGGTGCCAACAATTTCGGGGTCTTCGCCCAGGAAGAGCTGACGATCGGCTCGCGCACGACGCTCAGTCTCGGCGCCCGTTATGACAAGGTGCACTACATCGCCGAGGACTATCTCGAGACCCTGTTCACCGGTGAGAAGACGTTCACCCGGGTGAGCCCGAAGATCGGGTTCAACTACCGGCTCAGCGGGACCCAGTCGCTCTACCTGAGCGTCGGTGGCGGCATCGAGGCGCCGGCAGGGAACGAGACCGACCCGGCCCCGACGGCGGGCGACGACACGGTCTACGCCATCAACCCGCTGCTCGACGCGATCCGCTCGACGACGTACGAAGTCGGGACGAAGCAGGTCGCGCGGCTGGGCACCGGTCCCAATCCGTGGGAAGTGAGCTGGGACGCCGCGGGGTACTACACCAACGTCCAGAACGAAATCGTGCCGTATCGGGGCGGGCGCTTCTACTTCACGGCCGGCGAGGCAGGGCGAAGCGGCGTCGAGCTCGGGGCGCGGGTGAAGCGGGGTGCGATCGGGCTCGAGGGATCGGCCAGCTGGAACCACCACGAGTACCTCGACTACGTGGTGGATTCAGTGCATTATGGCAACCCTGGTGCGATCGCCGATTACGGCGGCAACAAGGTGGTTGGTGTTCCCGATTTCATCTGGACCGCGGGACTCAGGCTCACGCCGAAGAGTGTGCAGCCGGTCTCGGCGTCGATCAATGTGCAGGGGATCTCGAGCTACTTCGCCGATGACGCCAACACGGTGAGTGTCGAGGGTTACACCCTGGTTGGACTCACGTTCGCGCTCGATCGGGCGATGCGCCTCGGCAAGGGGGGGCTCGGACTGCGCGGCTTCGTCACCCTGAACAACCTGTTCGACAGCGACTATATCGCGTCAGCGTTCCTCAATCCGGATCTGGTGAGCGGCTCGCCCGCGGCCTATGAGCCGGGAACTCCGCGAAGCGTCGTCGTCTCCTTCAGCCTGGGCTGGCATTAGCCGTGAGCCGTGAGCCGTGAGCCGTGAGACGGCTCACGGCTCACGGCTTACGGCTTACGGCTTACCGAAATAAGCAGCCAGTCGGTTCCATTAATTCCCAGGTTCGCGAGCGTCACCAGGGCTCCGTAGTCCGATTCCAGCGTATGCTCGGCGACCTGCCCGAGAAACACTGCGTACGCCTCGGAGGGACCGTGGGCCTGCTCTGGCGGAGGGTCCAGCGACGCGATCTCATCGGCGAGCGCCCGGGCCTGCACGGCGTCTGCGGGTGGCAGCGCGGCGCGGAGAAATGCCTGGGCGATGTCACGCGCGTAGGGACCGTCATCGGCGTCATCGACGAACCCACGCTCGAGGCCGAGGGTCATCGACGAGATGGCCCCGTCGGCGGCGACGGCGAGGTCGAGGGCCACCTTGTTCCGGAAGGCGCCGCCCTGGGGTGCAAAGCGGATCAGTCCGCCGCCGCCTTCGCGGCGTGCGGTCTGGCGCTTGAGATGGAACCACTGGAAGAACCAGGTGTCCCGGGCCTGGCGAAGCTCCTGTCCGAGCAGGGGAGTGCGTGAGGCCGGCATGCAGGGCATGATGTACCTTTCGGGCCATGTCCGCCAGACTCCCCGCGCATCGCGCCCAGATCCGCCACGAAATGACGACGACCACCTTTTCGCTTGAGGGGTTTGTCACCGTGCAGACCCTGGGCGTGGTCATGGGCCTCACCGTCCGCTCCCGCAGCGTCTTCGGGACGATGTGGGCCGGGCTGCAGACCCTGCGTGGCGGCAACATCGAGGTGTTCACCGAGCTCTGCAACAAGGCGCGACTCGAGGCATTCGAGCTGATGCTCGAGCACGCCGAGCAGCACGGCGCCAACGCGATCATCGGCGTCCGGTACGACGCCAACGAGATCATGCAGGGCGTGACCGAGGTGCTCTGCTACGGCACCGGAGTGGTGGTAGAGCCCGCCTGACGGGTGACCACGCTCGAAGCAGTCGCAGTCGTCTTCGGGATCGTCAGCGTCTGGCTCAGCGTGCGGGAGCACGTGGTGAGCTGGCCCACCGCGATCGTCAGCGTCTCGCTCTACTTCTTCGTCTTCAAGGATGCGCGGCTGTACGCCGACATGGGGCTGCAGGTGTTCTACGCCGCCATCTCGGCGTATGGCTGGTATCACTGGCTCTACGGCGGAGCCGACCGGAGCCAGCTCAAGGTCTCGCCCACGCCGCGGCAGGTGTGGCTGGGCCTGCCGATCGCCTGGAGCATCGGCACCCTGGCGCTCGGCACCCTGCTGCACCGGACGACCAATGCGGCGCTGCCCTACGTCGATTCCTCGCTCACCGTCGGCAGCCTGCTCGCGCAGTGGATGATGACGAGAAAGTATGTCGAGAACTGGGCGATCTGGGTGGCGCTGGATGTGGCCTACGTCATCGTCTTCCTGAACCGCGACCTCAAGCTCACCGCGTTCCTCTACGTCGTCTACGGGATCCTCGCCTGGCGAGGCTTCGTCGAGTGGCGGAGATCTCTGCAG
>DATEOL010000061.1:0-7049 GCA_035274025.1 Gemmatimonadales bacterium
CGGGATGGCCGGTCCGGGGGCGACCGGTCCAGGTCGAAAGCATCGTCGTCCCGAAGGACCAGCCGCTCATGGCGCTGGAGTCTGTCGCGTCGAAGGTGGACTATATGATCCGGCAGATGAAGGAGCGCCGCGAACCTTGACGCCTCCCCGCCTTCCCGCCTTCACGTCTCGCCAAGTTCGTTCAGCACCGTCAAGGCGGACAGCAAGTCCGGTTTATCGGCGAGTACCTGCGCCATCGGATCTCCCAGCTTCTCCATCCGCTTCACCGCCGTCCTGATCGTGAAGGCCTTCATGTCGAGTGACTCGTTCACCTCGTCCCAGGTGATCGGCATCGACACCGGGGCGCCCGGCAGCGGCCGCACGCTGAAGGGCGAGACGAGCAGCTGACCGTGGGCGTTCTGCATGTAATCGAGGTAGACCTTCCCGTCCCGCCGCTGGACCGCGCGCACCACGGTCGCGATCCCCGGCATCTGCCCGACGACGACCCGCGAAATCAACTCTCCGAAGGCGCGACTCTGCTCGTACGTCAGCTGCCTGGCGAGTGGGATGAGCACGTGGATCCCGGTCGATCCGGTCGTCTTGGCGTAGTGCGGGAGCCCGAGCTTCTCACAGAGGTCGTGGACCGCGAGCGCGATACGGATGACATCGCTGAAGGGCGCTCCCTTGGGATCGAGATCGATCACGCACCAGTCCGGCAGCTCCAGCGTCCCAACCTGGCTCAGCCACATGTGCAGCGGGATGGCCGCGAGGTTGGCGAGGTAGAGCAGTGACTGCACGTCGTCGACCACGAAGTAGTCGATCTCGCGCTGGGTCGCCTCGCTCCACATTCGCTCGGTGCGGAGCCACTCCGGCGTGAACGCGGGCGCGTCTTTCTGGTAGAAGGATTTTCCCTGGATCCCGTCGGGGAACCGCGTGAGCACCACGGGTCGCTCCGAGAGGTAGGGCAGCAGCCAGGGACTGATCGCCCGGTAGTACTCGACCAGGTCGCCCTTGGTATAGCGCTCCTCGGGCCAGAAAACCTTCTCCTGGTTGGAGAGCACCACGTTCCGCTCCTCGGCGGAAGGTGGAGGGCGAACTCCGAGTTCGTCATCCGGCGGGGCACGATCCATCTGCCGGATGCAGTCCTCCGGGCCCTTGTCGTCGCGCCAGCGCAGGAAGACTGGATGGCGCAGCAGCTCCTCGTCGGTCCACTCCTTGTAACGGACCTCGCAGACCCGGGTCGGCTCGATCCAATAGGTGTCCGAGCCGGTGGGGACCGGACCCACGCAGGGCGGATGCAGCATGCGCACCTGGTCGAATTCCTTCCGCAGCTTTCCCAGCTCGATATCGGAGAACCCACTGCCGGCCCGCCCCGCATAGGTGAGCTTGCCGTCCACGTAGTCGGCGAGGTGGAGCGCACCGAGCCCGGTGCGCGATCCCTTGGGCGCGGTGAAGCCGACGACGACGAAGTCGCCGGTCTTGTCGGAGCGGATCTTGAGCCAGGTGTCGGTGCGGCCCCCGCGGTACGGCGCCGCGGCCTTCTTGGCGACCAGTCCCTCGAGGCCCATGCGCTGGACCTCGCCGAAAACCTTCTCGCCTTCCGTCTCGAAATGGTCGAGATAGTGCACCGCGCCGGCCGGCGGGAGCAGCTCCTTGAGGAGCCGCTTCCGCTCGATGAGCGGAAGGGTGCGGAGATCACGATCCTCGAACGCGATCAGGTCGAAGGCATAGAACGTCACCGGGTTCTCCAGCGCGGCCTTGCGGAGCTCGGCGGGACGGAGCCAGCGGGCCCGGTTCTGGAGCCGCTGAAAGCTGGGCCGGCCTTCTTCATCGGCCGCGATGACTTCTCCGTCGATGATGACGTGACGATAGGGAAGCGCGGCCATCGCGCGCACGATCTCGGGAAAGGAGGGATTGGCGTCGTTGCCCCGGCGGGTGAGCAACGTCACCTCGCCGTCGGTGAGCTCGGCGAGGATGCGATAGCCATCGAGCTTGAGCTCGAAGAGCCATCCTTCCTTCGTGAAGGGCGCCTCGGAGGTCTCGGCGAGCGTCGCCTCCACCGATTCGACGCGAACCGGCTTCGAGGGCTTGATGCCAAGGCGGTCGAGCTCGGCGCGGATAGGCGTCGCGAGGTCGCGGCCGTCACGCAGCTCCTCGACGGTGCGGCCGGACAGCACCGACTCCTCGGGGACTTCGCGGCCGCCCGGCGTCATCCAGCCGTCGCGTTCCTTGATGAGGAGCCAGTCGTTCTTCGACTTCTTGATCTTCACGAGCGTCCAGCGGCCCTGGAGCTTGTGACCATGGAGATCGAAGAGGAGCTTTCCCTTCTGGAACCCCTCGATCGGGTCCTCGATGGGCGTCCAGGTGCCGCGGTCCCAGACAATCACCGCGCCGGCGCCGTAGTTCCCTTCCGGGATGATGCCCTCGAAGTCGCCGTATTCGATAGGATGGTCCTCGACGTGAACCGCGAGGCGCTTGTCGGCCTGGTCGAACGAGGCGCCCCGCGGCACCGCCCACGACAGGAGGGTCCCCTCGAACTCCAGCCGGAGGTCGAAGTGCATGCTGGAGGCGGCGTGCTTGTGCATGACGTAGAGCCGCCCGCCGTCCGTCCCCACCCGGCCGGAGGGCTCGGGGGTGCGATCCGCCGAGCGCTTGGCCCGATAGCGTTCCAGGCGATCGGAAGATTGGGCGTCGTCGGAGTCGCTCACGACTGATAGCTTAATAGTGACTGCCGTGAGACGTGAGCGGTGAGACGTGAGACGGCGTTTTCCTGGGGGGAGTGCTCGCATGAAACGACTGCATTGGGTGCTCGTGACGCTTTTGCCTCTCACATCTCACGTCTCACGTCTCACGGCCCAGGAGGGGAGCTGGAAGACCGAAGGCTACGGCTACTATCTCGAGTTCCGGTCCGACTCCCTCTTCTTCCATGAAGTGACCGCGGTCAGTTGCATTCCGTCCTACAAGGCCGTGAAGGTCGATCCGCCCGCGGGGGCACGCGCGGCATACCGGATGGCCCAGGGGAACGCGATCTTCCTCCTCATCCCGACCGATGGCGGGCGGATGCGGCTCCATCGGAACGGGGCAGCATCCGACATGATCATGGCGCCGACCACGCGTCCCGCGATGTGTGACCGGCCGACCACGGACACGCCCGAATCCAACTTCGATGTCTTCGCGACGACGTGGGCGGAGCAGTACGGGTTCTTCGACCTCAAGAAGGCGGACTGGAAGGCGATCGTGGCGGCGAATCGGCCCCGCATCACCAGCGCCAGCCCGGCCGAATCGCTCTTCGCGGTGATCTCGAGCATGATCGAGCCGCTCCACGACGCGCACACCTTCATCGGTGCGGGCCAGGTGGGGCGCTTCGGCGGGCTCCGGCGCACGACGAACATGCTCGAGCGGGCCGACGCCCCCAAGGCGTACGCGCTCACCGAGACGTTCCTGTCCCAGCCGGTCCACAAGTTCTGCAACGGCCAGCTCGAGTTCTCGATGCTGGGCCAGGACATAGGCTATCTACGGCTTCGCTCGTTCTCGGGGTATCACCCCGAGGGGTATGACGCCGGGCTCATCGCGCTGGAGGCCGCGCTGGACACCATCTTCACCGGCGCGGACACGTGGAAGGGCATGGTGATCGACGTGCGAATCAACGGCGGCGGCGCCGATCCCTACGGCCTGGCTATCGCCTCCCGTCTCGCGACCCAGCCCTACCTCGCGTACACCAAGGAAGCCCGCCTCGACCCGGTGGATCCGTCGCAATGGACGCCCGGCCAGGACAGCCGGGTGCTGCCGTCGACCCGTCCCGGGTTCCGGGGCAACGTGGCGCTGCTCACCGGTGTCCTCAGCATCAGCGCCGCGGAGACGTTCACCCAGGCCCTGATGCACCGCGCGCCGAAGGTGACGCGGGTGGGCGAGAATACCCAAGGTGTGTTTTCCGACGTGCTGGTCCGCTCGCTGCCGAACGGCTGGCGTTTCGGACTGCCGAACGAACGCTTCGTCACAGACGGGAAGACGTGGGACGGACCGGGCATTCCACCGGACGTCGAGGTGCCGGTCTTTGCGAAGGCGGACCTCGATGCGGGCAAGGACGTCGCGTTGGCGAAGGCCATCGAAATCGTAAGCCGTAAGCCGTGAGCCGTGAGCCGTGAGACGTCTACGTTAGCGAGGAATTCATGATGACGCGCCCTGTTCTTGTGACCATGTTGTTCCTGCTTACGGCTTACGGCTCACGGCTCACGGCACAAGGAGAGCCGGAGGGATTCCGTCCTCCGCCGGCCAAGTACGAATACACCCTCGAGCAGACCGTCATGGTCCCCATGCGTGACGGCATCAAGCTCGGCACCGACCTCTACAAGCCGACCGGCCTGAGCGGGAAGCTGCCCGTCATCCTTATCCGCACCCCGTACGGCAAGGACACCTACACCGGTGCCACCGGTCCGGCGAAAATGTTTGCGGGCCAAGGCTACATCGTCGTGGTGCAGGACACCCGCGGGAAGTTCCACTCCGAGGGCGAGTACCGCGTCCAGTCCGACGACCGGAACGACGGCTACGACACGATGGACTGGATCGTGAAACAACCCTGGGCGAGCGGCAAGATCGGCACCTACGGCTGCAGTTATCTCGGCGAGGTGCAGTACCTCCTCTCCAAGATGCGGCACCCTAATCACACCGCGATGATTCCCCAGTCGCCTTCCGGGGCGACCGGCTCCGCGGGCGGGTACTACGCCAACTTCGGCATCAATGACGGCGGCGCGAACCTGCTCTCCAGCGCGTTCGGCTGGTTCGGCGGGGCGGGCAGCAAGGTCAAGGGCTCGAAGCGGCCGGAAAACCTGGACTTCCCCACGCTGCTCCGGTCCCTGCCGGTCGTCGACATGGGGAAGAAGGCCGGGTATGCCCCTTCCGAGTTCGAGGACTTCGTCTCGCATCCGCCGGATGATCCCTGGTGGCTCGCCAAGGGGTACCTCACCGACAGCGACAGATTCGCCACGCCGGCGCTGCACGTGAACAGCTGGCTCGACGTGACGCCGGAGATGACGCTGTACGACTTCAACCTGATGCGGAAGAACGCGACGACGCCCGCGGCACGCGACAACCAGTTCATCATCATGTCTCCGACGACTCATTGCGGTTCGGAGTACGCGACGGCCGAGCACACCAAGGTCGGCGACATGGACGTGGGTGACGCGCGACTCGGCTACTGGAAGATCTACCTCGACTGGTTCGACTACTGGCTCAGGGGCATCGACAACGGCGTCACCCGTCGCCCGAAGGTGACCTACTACGTGATGCACGAAGGCTGGCGCACCGCCAATGAGTGGCCGGTGCCAGGTGCCACGAACACTTCCTGGTTCCTCACCAGTGGGGGACACGCAAACACGTCGAGCGGGAACGGCAGGTTCGCGATGCAGGCGCCGGCCAGCGGGAAGGACACCTGGACCTACGACCCGGGCGATCCGGTCCCCTCCAGGGGCGGAACGATTTGCTGCACCGGAAATCCCGCCGATATTCCGGGCATCTTCGATCAGTCGTCCCTCGAGTCGCGCCCGGACATCCTGGTGTACACGTCGGAGCCGCTCGCCAACGGGCTCACCATCGCCGGCACCGTGAAGCTGGTCCTCAACGTCTCCTCCGATGCGAAGGACACCGACTTCAACGCGAAGCTGCTCGATGTGGATCCGGAAGGCCATTCCTGGAACATCATGAACGGGGTGTTGCGCGCGCGATATCGCGAGGGATTCAGCAGGAAAGTCCTGATGGAAAAGGGGAAGACCTACGAGCTGACCGTGAGCCTCAAGGCCACGGCCTATCGCTTCCTG
Source organism: Gemmatimonadales bacterium (assembly GCA_035274025.1). GTDB lineage: Bacteria > Gemmatimonadota > Gemmatimonadetes > Gemmatimonadales > GWC2-71-9 > SZUA-320. Next base: position 5,793 of record DATEOL010000061.1, read on the forward strand.
CCGGGCCATCGGCTGCGGTTGCACCTCACCAGCAGCGACTTCCCGCTGTATGACCGGAACCTGAATACCGGGGGCAACAACTACGACGAGACCGAGTTCGTGAAGGCCACGAACACGGTGCACTATGGGGTTTCGCGGCTCGTGTTGCCAATCATCAGATAACGCGGAGGAGGCCGGGAAGCCGGGACGTTCTCCGCCCGTCCTCCCGCCCTCCCGCTCGTCTACCATTGCACGAAAGGCACCTAAGTTCTTAGCTTAGAACAGGATGCCAGCGCACGCGATCGGTTCCGCTACCATATCCTTCGGCCTCGTTTCGGTGCCGATCAAGCTGTATTCCACCGCCGAATCGCGCGCCTCGGTCTCCTTCAACTGGCTCCACAAGAAGTGCGGTTCCCGCCTCAAGCAGCAGTACTGGTGCCCCAAGGACGAAGAAAAGGTCGACAAGGACGAGATGGTGAAGGGCTATGAGTTCTCCAAGGGGCAGTACGTCACCTTCACCCCGGAAGAGCTCAAGGCCCTCGAAGAGAAAGCCACCAACGCCGTCGATATCGTGGCCTTCGTCCCGCTCGCTGAAGTCGAGCGGATCTACCTCGACCGCGCCTACTACCTCGGTCCCGACAAGGGTGGTGACCGCGCCTATCGGCTCCTGGTGGAAGCGCTCAAGGAGACCGGTCGCGCCGCGCTCGGGCAGTACGCGGTGCGGGGCCAGCAGTATCTGGCCCTGGTGCGCCCGCTGGGTGACGTCCTGGTGATGGAGCAGCTCCACTACTCGGATGAGCTCAAGCCGGCGGCGGAAGTGCCCCAGGGGGATGTCAAGCTCAAGCCGGCCGAGCTCAAGCTCGCCGTGCAGCTGATCGAGCAGTCATCGACCGACGAGTTCCACCCCGAGGAGTACAAGGACACGGTCCGCGGGCGGGTGCTCGAGGCGATCCAGCAGAAGGTGGAAGGGCAGGACATCACGGAGGAGCCCGCCGAGGCGCCCAAGGCCAAGATCATTGACCTCATGGAGGCGCTCAAGCAGAGTCTCGCGAAGGGCCCGGCGGCCGAGGATGCTCCGAAACCAGCGCGTCGTGCGGCAGAGGGCGGCGCGAAAGGGAAAAAGCGGATGAAGGCTTAGGACGGATTGCAGGGTTATACCTCCCGGGAAACCGCAGGCCTCTTCGGCCTTTCCCCCGCACGGGTCCGCGCCATGGCCCGGGCAGGAATTCTCAGCCCCCATCGTGGTCCCCGTCGTGAATACCGGTTCGGCTTCCAGGA
>DATEOL010000062.1:0-4974 GCA_035274025.1 Gemmatimonadales bacterium
GCTGGTCCACAAGGCGAACATCCTCAAGATGGTGGGCGGGCTCTTTCTCGAGGTGGGTCGCGCGATCGCAAACGAGTACCAGGGACGCATCGCCTGCAACGACCTGATCGTCGACAACGCCGCGATGCAGCTGGTGCTCAAGCCGGAGCAGTTCGACGTGGTCGTCACCACGAACCTGTTCGGAGACATCCTGAGCGACCTGATCTCGGGACTCGTGGGCGGCCTCGGCCTCACGCCGGGCGGCAACATCGGGACCACCGCGGCGATCTTCGAGGCCGTGCACGGGAGCGCGCCGGACATCGCGGGGCAGGGCATCGCGAATCCGTCGGCGCATCTTCTGGCGGCCGCGATGATGCTCGACCATGTGAAGGAACACACCGCCGCGGGGCGGGTGCGCGACGCCATCCGTCGGACCATCGTCGACGACGGCGTCCGCACCCGCGACCTGGGCGGAAGTGCCACCACTTCGCAGTTCGGCGATGCAGTCGCTCGGCGGGTTGCAGCCGGCTGAGGTTCCCTGCGTCCGCTGCCACGAGCGGATTCCGGGGCTGGCGTGGGGGGAGCGCTGTCCCGCCTGCAGGGCCGAGCGGAGCCGCCGTGCAAGGAAACTGGCAAGGAGCATCTCCCTGATCGCATCGGCCATTGCCGGGCTGGTGCTCGGGCTTCAGGTCACGCCGGGACCGAACGCCAGAATGCTGATCGGAGTGGGCGTGGTGGGCACGTTTCTGCTGACGCGGGTGATCGCGCAGCGACTGGCCATGGAATTCCTCCCGGACTAGGCGACGGGCGACGGGCGAAAGCGAGACGATGAGATGATGAGACCCCTGAGACTGCTCGTGGCATTCGCGGTGCTCGCCCCGGCGCCTCTCGCGGCGCAGCAGAGTGTCACCATCTACAATGACGGCCGGATCCTGATGCGGTCCACGGTGCGGTCGCCGGTGCCTTCGGGCAGCTCCACCCATCGGGTGTCGGGCGGCTTTCTCGACGCGGGCTCAGTGTTCTCGCTGGACTCCGTGGTCGCGATCATGGGCGCGTCGTACGACGCCGCGGTGGATGAAGCCAACACCCTGCGCCGCGCCATCGGCCGCAAGCTGGTGTTCGAGACCTACGTGAAGGACGGCGTGATGCAGACCGTGGAAGCGGAAGTACTCAGCGTCGAGCCCGAGCTGTACCGGCTTGGCGACGGGACCCTCTCCTTCCAGCGTCCGGGACGCCCACGCTATCCTGCCGAGCTCGTCCTCGTGGCGCCGACCCTCAGCCTCAGCGTGAGGAGCACCAGCGCGCGCGACGCGCTGCGCCTCGGGTGGTTTACCGACGGCGGGAGCTGGAACGCGAACTATGCCGTCATCCTCGGCAAGGGCACCGCGCGGGTCTCAGGCCAGGCGGAAATCCAGTCGGGACGATTGAATATCGAGAGCGGCGAGGTGCAGCTCCTCGCCGGCGAGGTGGGCCGCGCGCCGGCAGCGGCGCCGATGGCGCGCCAGCGGGTGCAGGAGATGGTCATGTCCAAGGCCGCGATGGCCGATGCCTCGGCGGCCGAGGAGGGCATCGGTGAATCGCATCTCTACACGATTCCCGGCACCCTCACCATCAAGCCCGGGACCTCGACGGTCGCCTCCCTGTTCGATCCCGCCAGCACGAACTGGACCCGTCGCTACGTGGTTCGGGGACAGCTCCCGTGGTACGGCCCGCTGCCGCAGTACGGCGAAGAGGAGCAGCCGCCGGTCGAGGTGCAGTACATCCTCAAGCGCGCGCTCAAGACCACGTTCGGCGATGCGCCCCTGCCGGCCGGGACGTGGCGACTCTACGAAGCCGACGCGGGCGGGCGTCCCCAGCTCATCGGCGAAGCCGGGGGTGACCACTCCGCGGCCGGCCAGGACGTGAAGCTCTGGGCCGGGAACGCGTTCGACCTCACCGCCGAGCGGGTGCAGACCGAGTACGCCACCAGCCGGGTGAACAACCGGACGATCGCCCATGCGTCGTATCGTGTGACCGTCAGCAACGCCAAGGATTCGGTGCTGACGGTTGAAGTCGTCGAGGATCGCCGGGGAGAATGGACGCTGGTCGAAAGCTCGCTGCCGGGCGAAAAGGTCTCCAGCACCGAAACACGCTTTCGGATTTCCGTGCCGGCCAGGGGCCGGGCCTCACTCACATACAAGGTGCGGGTGGTTTGGTAGACCGACCGTCCGACCGACCGATGGATCAGGCGGAGCCTGCGTGAGCGGGGTCCGCCTGGTCCATTTGAGTGACCTGCATTTCGGGGCCCACGCCGACCTCGCGCAGATTGGCGCCCTGGAGCGCCTGATTCCCGAGCTGGCACCCTCCGCGGTCGTCATTTCCGGCGACCTTACCCAGCGCGCGCGACATGGTGAGTTCCAGCGCGCGCTGGCGTTCATCGAGCATTGCCGTCGCACTGCTCCGGTGCTCGTGGTCCCGGGCAATCACGACGTTCGCTGGTGGTCGAGCCCCTTCGGGATCCGGGGCGAAAGGCCCAAATACCATCACTTCCGTCGCTACCTGGGAGAGGCGCTCGGCCCGGTGCTCGAAATTCCCGGGGCCATCATCGTCGGCACCGTCTCGGCGAACGGGCTGTCCTTCGGATCGGTGACCAGGAATCCCCGCGACCTCACCGTGAAGGGGCATCTCCCCGAGAGCGAGCTGGAGCGGGCGCGCATCGCGTTCTCCCGGGTGAGCCCGATGGATTGTCGGGTCCTGGTGCTGCATCACAACGTGGTCCGGGGGAAGATTTCCAACCGATGGGGACTGGCCCGACCCGAAGCGACGCAACGCGCGATCATCGAATCCGGCACCGACCTGGTGCTCTGCGGGCACGATCACGAGGAGCAGATCGCGCTGTTGAAACGGGCGGACCCCTCGACTTCGCTCGGGGCAGGCTCACAGGCGGGCGGGCGGGCGGTGGTCGTCTCGCAATCCGGAACCCACACGGACATGACTCGGGGGAAACGGCCGTCCGTCTTCAACCTGATCTACATCTCGCCCGAGGAGATCGGCGTCCGGTTCATGCGGTGGAACGGATTGTCGTTCGAACCGGGGGGTGAGGAGAACTTCGCCCGGCAGCGCCGGAGCTAGTTCGCCGGCGGCAGTCCCAGCCTCGCGAGGAGCGCTTTGAAGCGGGGCTCACTGGCGAGGGAGTTGTACACCGGATACACCCCCACGAGGATCAGCGGGAACGCGCGCTCTTCGGCAGCACGCTCGAAATCGTCCAGTGCGCCCACCTTGTCTCCCAGCGCAAGCCTGACCGAGGCCACCAGGTCCGCCGTGACGTAGCGCTGTTCTCCGAGGGCCTGGAGCTCGACGAGCATCCGTCGCGCGCCTGCCGTGTCGCCCAGGGCCATCCGAACCATGGCCGGCCAGGCACTTTCGGTTGCACCGGGCAGGAACTCACTTCGGGGCGGAAGCATCGAGCGGGCCTCGTCCCTTTTCCCTCTCGCCAGCAGCACCGCGGCAAGCTCCGTCTTCGCCATGTGGAAGGTCGAGTCGAGCTGGAGGGCCTTCTTCAGCGCCACCTCCGCGTCCGCATTGCGCCCCTCTATCCATGCCAGCGTACCCACCCGGGTGGCTACGATGACCGACAACGGATCGAGCTTGGAGGCCGACTCGATCTGGGACCGCGCCTCCGCCATCCGGTGCTGGGTGGCGAGGTACCAGTGGTAGAAGAGCCGGGTCTCCGCATCGCTCGGATTGAGCGCAACGCTGCGGGCGAATTCGCGGCCGGCCAGGGGCAGGTCCCACTCATAGAACATTGCGATGACCGCGCGCGCCGTGTGCGCGTCGGCCGCGGTGGAGTCGAGGGCGAGCGCGCGCTCGGCTGCCTGGAGCGCCCGGGGGAAGACCTCGCGCGGCTTCCCGCCCGCGAAGGGGGCGCTCATGGCCCAGGCGGTTGCCAGTCCGGCCCAGGCCTGCGAATAGGCGGAGTCGCGGCCGATGGCGTCGCTGAAATAGCGGATCGCGAGGGCGAGCGATGCCGTGTTGCGCCGGCTCAGGAAGTGACGGCCGCGCAGGAAGAGATCGTGCGCCTCGGGATCCGCGGTGGTCGGAGTCTCCATCCGGACCGGTCCGCCGGACAGGCTGAACTGGAGCGCGCCCGCGATCGCCTTCACGACAGAGTCCTGCATCGCGAACACATCCCGCGTCGTGCCGTCATAGGTCCCGGTCCAGAGCTGGGCGTCGCTCTCCACGTCGACCAGGCGGGCGATCACCCGGACGCGATTCTCCGAGCGCTGAATGCTGCCTTCGAGCACGGTCTGCACGCCGAGCTGGCTACCGATCGAGCGGAGGTCGCTGGTTTTCCCCTTGAAGGCGAAGGACGAGGTGCGTGAGGCCACGCGCAGTCCGGGCAATCGTCCGAGCGTGCTGATGAGCTCGTCCGCGATGCCGTCGCCGAAGTAGTCCTCGGTGGAATCTCCGCCAATTCGGGTGAGCGGGAGGACCGCGAGGGACCGCTGACTGCTCGAAGCCGCTGCCGTACCCGTCGCCTTGTCGCGACCACGCGACCACGCGAACGCCGCGGCGAGGATGAGCACGCCGACCAGGGTCGCGGTCAGCTTGACGCGTGGACGTCGCCCGTCCCCTCGCGCGATCTCGCGCAGGGCCTGTCGAACGCCAGCCGCATCGCTGGGACGGGCCTCCGGCTTCTTGGCGAGCAGCCTGGCAACGAGATCGTCGAGCGCGGGAGGACAGTCCTTGATGCGCGTGCTGAGGCGCGGCGCCGGTGTCGAGAGGTGCGCCGCGATGAGGCCGGTCGGCGTCGTGGCATCGAACGGATGCCGCCCGGTGATGCTCTCGAACGCGACCAGGCCGAGCGCGTAGAGATCGGTGCGAGGCCCCACATTTACCTGGTTGAGGGCCTGTTCGGGGGCCATGTACGCCGGGGTTCCGACCGCGAGTCCCTCGCCGGTCACCGTCGAGATCTCGTCGGGGATGTCGGCAGCCTTGGCCACGCCGAAGTCCGCG
>DATEOL010000063.1:0-6458 GCA_035274025.1 Gemmatimonadales bacterium
AAGATCACCGTGGACGTGCGGGGCGAGATCCTCGAACTCAAGGACACCATCAACACGATGGTGGACCAGCTCAACGGCTTCGCGGAAGAAGTCACCCGGGTGGCGCGCGAAGTCGGCACCGAGGGCAAGCTGGGCGGCCAGGCGCAGGTGCCTGGTGTCGCGGGGACCTGGAAGGACCTCACCGACAACGTGAACTCGATGGCCTCGAACCTGACGGGCCAGGTGCGCAACATCGCCGAGGTCGCGACCGCGATCGCCAACGGCGACCTGTCGCGGAAGATCACGGTGGACGTGCGGGGCGAGCTGATGAACCTGAAGGAGACCATGAACACCATGGTCGAGCAGCTCCGTTCCTTCGCGGCCGAAGTGACGCGCGTGGCCCGCGAAGTGGGCACCGACGGCAAGCTCGGAGGCCAGGCCGTCGTGTCCGGTGTCGCCGGGACCTGGAAGGACCTGACGGATAACGTGAACCTGCTGGCGGCCAACCTCACCACCCAGGTGCGGAACATCGCCGAGGTGACGACCGCGGTCGCGCGGGGCAACCTGTCGCGCAAGATCACGGTCGACGTGAAGGGCGAGATCCTCGAGCTCAAGGTCACCATCAACACGATGGTGGACCAGCTCAATGCCTTCGCCGCGGAAGTCACCCGGGTGGCGCGCGAGGTGGGCACCGAGGGCAAGCTGGGCGGGCAGGCGCAGGTGCCGGGCGTCGCGGGCACCTGGAAGGACCTGACGGACAACGTGAACGTCATGGCCGCCAACCTCACCGAGCAGGTCCGCGGCATCGTGAAGGTGGTGACCGCGGTCGCCAACGGGGACCTCGACCGGAAGCTCACGGTGAACGCGAAGGGTGAAGTCGCCGCCCTCGCCGAGACGATCAACAACATGACCGGCACGCTGGCCACGTTCGCCGAGCAGGTGACGACGGTGGCGCGTGAAGTCGGCGTGGACGGGCGGCTCGGCGGCCAGGCCAACGTGCCGGGCGCGTCGGGAACCTGGAAGGACCTGACCGGCAACGTGAACCTGCTTGCGGCCAACCTCACCACGCAGGTGCGCGCCATCGCGAAGGTGGCGACGGCGGTGACGCAGGGCGACCTCACCCGGTCGATCGAGGTGGAAGCGCGCGGCGAGGTGGCCGAGCTCAAGGACAACATCAACACGATGATCAACAACCTGCGGCTCACCACCGACCGCAACACCGAGCAGGACTGGCTCAAGACCAACCTGGCGGGCTTCAACTCGATGCTGCAGGGCCAGCGCGACCTCGCCACGGTGGGCCGGCTGTTGCTGTCGGAGCTGGTGCCGCTGGTGAACGCGCACCAGGGCATCATCTACCAGGTGGGCGGGGACGGCGAGCATTCGCTTTCGCTGCTCGCGTCCTACGCCAACGGCCACGACCAGGCCTATCCTGGCACCCTCCGCGTCGGCGAGTCGTTCTTCGGGCAGTGCGCGGCGGACATGCGGCGCATCCTGGTGACGAAGATCCCCAACGACGTGGTCCCGATCGGCTCGGTGTTCGTGCGGGCGCGGCCCCGGAGCATCGTGGCCTTCCCGGTGGTGTTCGAGGGCGAGATCAAGGCGGTCCTGGGCCTCGCGTCGCTCACCGACTTCACCCCGTCGCATCTCGCGTTCCTGGAGCAGCTCACCACCAGCATCGGCATCGTGCTCAACAGCATCGAGGCCACGATGCGGACCGAAGACCTGCTCAAGCAGTCGCAGCAGCTCGCGGTGGAGCTCCAGACCCAGCAGCGGGAGCTGCAACAGACCAACGAGCAGCTGGGCCAGAAGGCGCAGCAGCTCGCGGAGCAGAATGCGGAAGTAGAGCGGAAGAACCAGGAGATCGAGCAGGCCCGTCGCGCGCTGGAAGAGAAGGCGACCGAGCTCGCGCTGACCTCGAAGTACAAGTCGGAATTCCTGGCCAACATGTCGCACGAGCTCCGGACGCCGCTCAACAGCATCCTGATCCTGGGGCAGCAGCTGGCCGACAATTCGGAGGGCAACCTCTCCGGCAAGCAGGTCGAGTTCGCCCGCACGATCCACGGCGCGGGGACCGACCTCCTCAACCTCATCACCGACATCCTCGACCTCTCGAAGATCGAGTCGGGCACGGTGACGATCATGGCGGAGGAGGTGCTGCTGCCGTCGCTGATCGACGCGGTGGCGCGGCCGTTCCGGCACGAGGCCGATACCCGGCGGCTGTCGCTCGAGGTGGCGGTCGACGAACACCTGCCGCGATCGGTCCTCACCGACGCCAAGCGGGTACAGCAGGTGCTCAAGAACCTGCTGTCGAACGCCTTCAAGTTCACCGAGCAGGGCGGGGTCCGGATCTCGGTGCGGCGGGCGACCGTGGGCTGGAGCTCGGGGCACCCGATGCTGGGGCGCGGCGGCGGCGTGATCGCGTTCGAGGTCGCGGATACCGGCATCGGCATCCACCCCGACAAGCAGCGGATCATCTTCGAGGCATTCCAGCAGGCCGATGCCGGGACCAGCCGGAAGTACGGCGGCACCGGGCTCGGACTGGCGATCAGCCGCGAGCTCGCGGCGCTCCTGGGCGGCGAGATCCAGGTGAGCAGCACTCCGGGGCTGGGCAGCACCTTCACGCTCTACCTGCCGGAGCGGTATGCCGGCGCGACCGCGGAGCCGGCCCAGACCGGTGTCATCACCGGGACATTCCCCGCCGCCCGCATCAGCGAGCGCCCCGCCGAGGCCATCGCCGATGACCGGGCGAACCTGGCTGGAGACGACCCGGTCCTGCTGGTCGTGGAGGACGATCCTCACTACGCGAGGGTCCTGATGGACCTCGCCCGCGGCCAGGGTTTCCAGGTCCTGGTGACCACCAGGGGCAGCGAGGCGCTGGAGCTCGCACGCGAGTACCGGCCGACCGCGATCTCGCTCGACGTGTTCCTGCCCGACATGCTGGGTTGGGGTGTCCTCAACCAGCTCAAGCAGGATCCCGCGCTCCGCCACATCCCGGTGCAGATCGTCACGCTGGACGACAACCGGCAACACGGGCTGTCACGCGGCGCCTTCGCGTTCGTGTCGAAGCCCACGACCACCGAGGGCATCGAGTCGGCCCTGTCCCGCATCAAGGACTACGCGAAGCCGCGCACCCGCCGCCTGCTCGTGATCGAGGACGACGCGCGGGAACAGGAGAGCATCGCCGCGCTGCTGGCGAGCGGTGACGTCGAGATCGAAGCGGCGGGCACCGGCGCCTCCGCGCTGGCCAGCCTCCGCGAAGGGAGCTACGATTGCGCGGTACTCGACCTCCGGTTGCCGGACATGAGCGGGTTCGAGGTCCTGGAGCGGATTCGCGATGAGGAGGCGCTGAGTGACCTGCCAGTGGTGGTCTTCACCGGCAAGGAGCTCTCACCGGAAGAGGACAACCGGCTGCACACGCTGGCGCGGAGTGTCGTGGTGAAGGGCGTCGAGTCGCCCGAGCGCCTGCTGGACGAGACCGCGCTCTTCCTCCACCGGGTCATCACCGACCTGCCGGTCGAGAAGCAGGACATGCTCGACCGGCTGCACCGGTCGGACGAAGACCTTCTCGGGAAGAAGGTGCTGGTGGTCGACGATGACGCGCGCAACATCTTCGCGCTCTCGAGCGTGCTGGAGCGTCGCGGCATGGAAGTGCACACCGCGGGAACCGGACACGAGGCCGTCGACCTGCTCGAGGCCCTGCCCGGCATCGCGATCGTACTCATGGACATCATGATGCCCGATATGGACGGCTACCAGACCATCCACACCATCCGGCAGAAGCAGCGCTTCGGCCGGCTGCCGATCATCGCGCTCACCGCGAAGGCCATGAAGGGCGACCGCGAGAAGTGCCTCGAGGCTGGCGCGTCGGATTACCTCGCCAAGCCGGTGAACACCGAGCAGCTGCTCTCGGCGCTCCGGCTCTGGCTGCACCGATAGGATTCGACGCGTGACGCCGCACGAGCCGGTCAAGATCCTGCTGGTCGACGACCAGCCCGGGAAGCTGCTCAGCTACGAAGCCATCCTGAGCCCGCTCGGGGAGGAGCTGATCAAGACCGGCTCCGCGCGCGAAGCACTCTCGGAGCTGCTGCGCCACGACATCGCCGTCGTGCTGGTGGACGTGAGCATGCCGGAGATGGACGGCTTCGAGCTGGCCGAGCTGATCCGGCATCATCCCCGCTACGAGAAGACCGCCATCATCTTCGTCTCGGCGGTGCACCTGAGCGAGATGGACCGGCTCAAGGGGTATGAGTCGGGCGCTGTCGACTACGTATCGGTGCCCGTGGTTCCGCAGGTCCTCCGCGCCAAGGTGCGGATCTTCGCGGAGCTCTACCGCAAGACGCTCGAGGCCGAACGACTCAATCTCGACCTCGAGGAACGGGTCGCCGAGCGGACGATCGAGCTCCAGACGGCGATCGAGAAGCAGGTCGAGCTGTCCGAGCAGCTCAAGGAGGCCGATCGTCGCAAGGACGAGTTCCTGGCGCTGCTCGCGCACGAGCTCAGGAATCCGCTGGCGCCGGTCCGGAACGCGGTCGAGATCATGCGGCTCAAGAACCTCGAGGATCCGGAGCTCGGGTGGTGCCGGGACGTGATCGAGCGGCAGACCAACCAGCTCGCGCGGCTGGTCGACGACCTGCTCGACGTTTCCCGCATCACCCTGGGCAAGATCCGGCTCCGGCTCGAAACCATCTGTCTCCAGGACGTGGTGTCGGGTGCGGTGGAGACCAGTCGTCCGATCATCGACGCGCGGCGGCACCGGCTGACGACGACACTTCCCGATGCCCCCGTGCGGGTGCATGGGGACCTCGCGCGACTGACCCAGGTGGTGGCCAACCTCCTCAACAACGCGGCGAGATACCAGGCCGAGGGAGGGCGGATCGCGCTCACCGTCGCGAAGGCCGGAAGCGAGGCCCTGATTTCCGTGGGCGACACCGGCGTGGGTCTCGCGCCGGAGCACGTGCCGAAGTTGTTCCAGCTCTTTTCGCAGGGGGAGCGGAGCGCGGACAGCGCCCACGGCGGGCTGGGCATCGGTCTCTCCCTGGTGAAGACACTGGTGGAGCTGCATGGAGGCACGGTGAAGGCCTTCAGCGCCGGGCTGGGTCAGGGGAGCCGCTTCGACGTTCGCCTTCCAGTTTTCGAAGACGCGAAAGCGCCCGGGGTTGTCCCGGTAGCCCTGGGCAGTGGCGGGGCGGCGCGGCGGGTTCTGGTCGTCGACGACAGTCTCGATTCGGCCAACAGCCTGGCCACGCTGCTTCGCTTCAACGGTCACGAGGTGTTCGTCGCCCACGACGGCGAGACCGCGCTCGGCCTGAGCGGTTCGGTCCGGCCCAACGTGGTGCTGCTCGATATCGGGCTGCCGGGGATGGACGGCTACGAAATCTGCCGGAGGATCAGGAAGCTCGGCCTCGTGGACTGCCTCATCATCGCGATGACCGGCTACGGCCAGGCCCGCGACCGGCAACGGTCGAGCGAGGCCGGGTTCGACGAGCACACGGTGAAGCCGGTCGACATCGGGGAGCTCAGCCGGCTGATAAGTTCCGTTCGGACGTAGTCGTAGGGGTCGAAGGCTCTCTTCGACCTCCTTCGACTATCTTGGAACGTCCCACGAAACAGGAGCCGCTGGCATGTCCCACGCGACGGTCCCGCTGGTCCGCCGCAGAGCGTTCAAGACCCAGAGGCGTGATGCCTGGTGGGTCCAGCCGCTGGTCATCTTTGCGATCCTCAGCGCGTTCATCGTCTACGCCACGTTGGCGGCGTTCCAGAACGCGCATTACACCTTCGGGCCGTATCTCTCGCCGTTCTACAGCCCGGAGCTCTTCGGCGATTCGCCCCACGCCTGGTTCGGCCCCAGGCCGGGATGGTGGCCGGGTTGGCTGCCGTTCTCGCCGGCGCTCATCATCCTGCCGTTCCCCGGTCTCTTCCGCCTCACCTGCTACTACTATCGCGGGTCGTACTACAAGTCGTTCTGGGCCGATCCGCCGGGATGCACCGTCGGGGAGCCGCGGAAGGCCTACCTGGGCGAGCGCTACTTTCCGCTGGTGTTCCAGAACATCCACCGCTATTTCATGGCGATCGCGGTGCTGTTCCTCTTCATCCTCGGCTATGACCTCTGGAAGGCGATGTGGTTCGCGACGGCCGACGGCGGGACCGAGTTCGGCATCGGAGTGGGGACGCTGATCCTCGCGCTCAACCTCACCTGCCTCACCGGGTACACGCTGGGCTGCCACTCGATGCGGCACATCGCCGGCGGCTTCCGGGACCAGTTCAGCCTGAAGAAGCTCTTCAGCGTGCCCTACGCGTGCAGCTCATGCCTCAATGCGGCGCACAATCGCTGGGCGTGGACGAGTCTCTTTACGGTCGCTTTCTCCGACATCTACATCAGATTGTGCTCCATGGGCATCTGGACTGATCTCCGCTTGTTCTGATGACTTCCGACTCTCGGGCGATTGGGGCGGGTGCGGCGGTTGGGTCGGTTGCGGCGG
>DATEOL010000064.1:0-7518 GCA_035274025.1 Gemmatimonadales bacterium
GCTCCTTGCCGAGGAAGACGCCGAAGCCGCTCATGCCCGGCCCCCTTCCACCAGCTGTACGAAGAGCTCCTCCAGGCTGCCCTCCGACGCCTCATAGCGCTTGAGGCCAAGGCCGAGCGCGGCGACCGCGGCCGGGATCTCCCGGCCGGCCGCTTCGAGGTCCACCACTGAAGCACGCAGAGCGGCACCGCTCGACTCGATCGAGCGAATCCAGGCCGCCCCGGAGAGTCGAGCCACCAGCGTCGAAGCATCCCCCTCCACGTCCACTTCGATCCGGTCGGCGCCTGCACGGCGCTTGAGCTCGGGGACCGGCGCGTGAGCCAGGACCTTGCCGCGGTGAAGGATCGCCGCGGTGTCGCAGACCCGTTCGACGTCGCCGAGGATATGGGTCGAGAAGAAGACCGTCGTTCGGCCGCGAAGGGATCCGATCATTTCCAGCACTTCACGTCGGCCGATCGGATCGAGCGCGCTGGTGGGCTCATCCAGCAGCAGCAGGCTTGGTGCGTTGATCAGCGCCTGCGCGATGCCGAGGCGCTGCTTCATCCCCCGGGAGAAGCCGCCGATGCGCGCTGTCACCGACCCGAGGCCGGCCATGTCGAGGAGTGCGTCGGCTCGATCCGCCAGCGCTCGCCCCTCGAGCCCGAACAGGCGGCCCGCGAACAGCAGAAAGTCCCGCGCCGTCATCCACGGGTAGAACCCGGGAACGTCGGGCAGGAAGCCGGTCGCCCGGCGTGCTTCGTCGCTTCGCTCGCGCAGGTCGTGGCCCAGAACCCGCGCGCTTCCGGTGGTCGGCGACGCGAGGCCGGTCAGGATCCGGAGGGTCGTGGTCTTGCCGGCGCCATTCGGTCCCAGGAAGCCGAACACCGATCCCGCGGGGACCGACAGGGTGAGCCCGTCGAGTGCCACCGCCTCGCCGAAGCGCTTGGTGAGTCCTTCGATTTCGACCGCGGGGCTGTTCCCGTTCACTTGCGGTCGCCGTAGAGGTTGTCGATCGCGCGGCGCGTTGCTTTCTCCGACCCGGCGCGCTCGCCGTCTCCCGGTCCCGGCTGGTATTCCACTCGCGCAATGCCGAGGTAAATGATCGCTCCGAGCAGGTTGCCCGCGATGATGACCAGGACCCAGAGCCACTTGCGACCGCCCAGCACGGTGTCACGCCGCGAAAGGTCGAGCAGCGCGTAAACCTGGAGGGCGAGCTGCAGGCACGCCACGATCGCGATCACCACGAGGACCCAGGTCGGGAGCGCGCTCAGGACGGCGATGATGCGGTCCATGGACTATCTCGCTTCCGGGGTTTCGCGGGGCAGGGGCAGGTCCCGCATCGCCGCGTTGTAGATGAACGTCGCCATGATCACCGCGTTCCGGCGGAGGTCCTCCGGCACCAGCTTGTCGTAGACGTCCATGTTCGAATGGTGGGTCCTCGTCTCGTAGTCGAGCGGATCCTGGATGAACTGGAATCCCGGCAGCCCCGCCAGGTCGAACGCGATCGCATCGACACCGAACTCGTTCTCCGCGGTCACCGTCGTGGCCTGGAGGTCGGCGAAGGGCGCCAGCCAGCTCGTGAAGATCGGGCGGACTGCCTCGTTGCCCTGCAGGTAGATGCCCCGGATACGGCCGCTCCCGTTGTCGAGGTTGAAATATGCGGCGAGCTTGTCGCGGAGCTCGGGGTGATTCTTCACGTACGCGCGCGAGCCATTCACGCCGCCCTCTTCCCAGCTCCAGAACCCGACCCGGATCGTGCGCCGCGGCGTGGCACCGACCGCCTTGAGGATCCGGATCGCCTCGAGGAGCACGGCGCACCCCGCCGCGTCGTCGGTGGCGCCGGTGGCCTGGGCCCAGGAGTCGAAGTGTCCTCCGATCATCACGACCTGGTCGTCGAGGTCCGTCCCCCGCCATTCCCCGAGGACGTTGTAGCCCTTGGTGTCGCTGTTGTCGAGCGCGTTCCGGACCTCGACCTCGAGCCGCGTCGGCACGCCGCGAGTCGCCAGGCGATAGATCCGGTTGTAATGCTCCGCGGCCAGAGTGACGACGGGCGGCGACGCCAGCACCGCGGCTTCCGATCGGTCCTGCCGGTTTCCCGCGCGACCGGTGAGGAAGACGGTCCCGTCGCTGCCCCCGCCGGCCTCCAGGACGACGCCAACCCCCTCGGCCTTGAGGAACTTCAGCACCTCTTCGTCGAACCCGGGAACGGTGGGATGACTGCCCACCGGCAGGAACGTGCGGATCGCGTCGTTCCACTCCTGTGCCACGCCGCCGTTCTGGTAGCGCGACGCCAGCGTCACCCGTCCGAGCGTTGCGAGTGAATCATCGGAGAACCGTGAAGCATCGGCCGCGAAGTTCGGCCTCACTTCGCGCGGCCTGGTCGACAGGACGATCGCGCCCTTGAGCTTGCCGCGGTACTGCGCGAAGTCGGCCGATGATCGGATCGAGACGACTCGCGCTTCGCCGGTGATCTTCCCGCCGGTGCCGGGTGTGAAGGCCTGGGGATACCCGATGATCGGCTGATAGCTGGGCGCGAGGAGGTGGAGTGAGGTGTACTCGTTGGTCCAGCCGACCCCATGCTCGCCGAACGGCTCGATGGCCGTGTTGACGAGACCGAGCGAATCCATCCGGGCCCGGGCCCAGCGCTGCGCCCGACGCTCGCCCGGGGATCCGGTGAGCCTGGGTCCGAGCACGTCGGTCATGACCCAGGCGAAGTCCATCACCCGGGAGCGCTGGAACCCTTCTTCGCGGATCCGGGCGATGACATCGAGGTCGACGCGTTCCTGGGCGGCAGCGGGTGAGAGTTCGATCAGCGGGAGCAAGGCGATCAGGTAGGCGGTGCGCATGCACTCCGGTCCGGGAATGATCGCGGAAAGTACGGGTTTTGCTAACTTCCCGCTCGGGCGTTAGTCTCCTGCTCCCGCCTGCCGTGAGACCTCCTCGTGTGTAGACCATGTCGCTAGCCCGGGTAGTAATCCCCACCGTGCTGTTCCTGGGATTGGCTTCGTCGCCGCCGATCCGCCGATCGGCCGATTCGCCTCCGGCTGAAGCCAACGACAATCGCACCCCAGCTGGCCATTTGGCTGGTGACAGCCTGGTCGTTGCCCTCGAGATCAGGACGGCTGAGTGGTACCCTGAGAAGCCGGACGGCCCGCACGTCCTGGTCGCGGCGTTCGGGGAAGAGGGCAAGGCCACGACGGTTCCCGGACCCCTGATCCGGATTCCCACCGGCACCGTAGTGGTCGCGACGCTGCGGAATACGCTCTCGGATTCGGCCGTCACCATTCGTGGCTTCCGCTCCCGGCCCTACACCACCGACGACGGGATCACCCTCAATCCGGGCGAACAGACCACCGTGCGATTCCCCGCCGGAGCGCCCGGCACCTACTTCTACGATGCCGATGTCGGCGTGCAGCCCGATTCACTGGAGCGGGAGCAGCTCGCCGGTGCGTTCATCGTGGATCCGGCCAGCGGCTCGCCGCCCGACCGTGTCTTCGTGATCAATATCTGGGCTGGCTGGAGAGACTCAGCCACCTGGGGCAATGCGCTCGCCATCAACGGACGTTCCTGGCCTTATACCGAACGCGTCGGCGCGACCGTGGGTGACAGCATTCGCTGGCGCGTCATCAATCCGAGCGTCCGGCCGCACCCGATGCACCTGCATGGGGTCTATTTCCGGCAGGACAGCCGCGGCGCGCGGGGGTGGGACAGCGCCTGGACCGGCGATGACCGGCAGCTCATCGTCACCAGCGCGATGAGAGCCCTCAGCACGCTCACGATGGCCTGGCGACCTGACCGGCCCGGCAACTGGCTGTTCCACTGCCACCTCATGTTCCACGCCGGCAATGACGCGCGACTCGTTCCCGATATCCACGAGGCGCACTCGGGAGATCCCGACCGTCACATGGCGGGGCTCGTCCTCGGCATCCAGGCGGCGCCGCGGCCGGGCGATACGGTGGAAGAGCCGCGCCCGAATCCGCGCCGACTCTCGATTTATGCGCAGGAGGGTGCCCGCCGGGATCGCGCGGACCGCGCCCTCGGGTTCGTGCTCCAGCAGGGCGGCACACCGCCCGCGGTCGATTCCGTGGAGCACCCGGGATCACTGCTGGTGCTCACGCGGGGACAGCCGACCGACATCACGATCCACAACCGGATGAAGGAGCCGACCGCCATTCACTGGCACGGCATCGAGCTCGAGAGCTGGTCCGACGGGGTGCCGGGTTGGAGTGGAAGCGGTACCCGGCTCGCGCCCATGGTGGCGCCGGGCGATTCATTCGTCGCGCGTCTCACGCTGCCCCGGGCAGGGACGTTCATCTATCACACCCACCTGAACGATATCGAGCAGGTGACGTCGGGACTGTACGGCCCCCTGGTCGTGCTCGAGCCGGGCCAGCAGTTCGACCCGTCGACCGATCACATTTTCCTGGCGAGCTGGGACGGCCCGGGTGAGCCGCCCCACGTGCTGATCAACGGCGATTCGCTGCCGCGCAACGAGACGCTCGAGGCTGGGGTCGCCCATCGGTTCCGGTTCATCAACATCGGGCCCGCCGGTGGGGTCAGATTCTCGATCGTTCGCGGCCAGGATAGCGTGCCGCAGTCGTGGAGCCTTCTTGCCAAGGACGGAGCGAACGTCCCGGAATCGAGGCGCGCTTCGCGTCGCGCCTATCAGCCCGTCAACATCGGGGAAACGTGGGACTTCCTGTTCCAGCCGCCCGCGCCGGGCGAGTACCGGTTGTACTACCAGTTCTCCGGCCTCCAGCTTGGTGCCCGCACCCTCCTCCGGCAGTTCACGGTTCAATAGTTCATGGCATACCGCACCTTCAAGGATCGCGACGGCTACTCCTGGGAAGTCAGGCAGCGGTCCCGGAGCACCTGGAGCATCGAGCCAACCGCCGGAAATCCCGGCAAGGCTCGGGATGTGGAGTCGCCCGGATACGAGAAGGATCCCTTCGAGCTGAGTATCGAGGAGCTGCAGCGCCTGCTCGATGGCAGCAAGGCACCCGCTGCGCGGAACGTCAAGAACCCGTTCAAGGATTGAGCCCCTGACCGACCGACCGACTGCCCCGCTGATCGCGAACGTCTCCGACACCGCGCGCTGGGTCGCCTTCTACCGGGCGATGGAGTCGGAGCGTCCCGACGCGGTGTTCCGCGATCCGTTCGCCCGGCGCCTCGCGGGGGACAAGGGCGAGGCCATCGTCGACGCGATGCCGAGTGGCCGCGCCATGGCGTGGCCGATGGTGGTCCGCACCGCGGTGATGGACGAAATCATTCTGCGCGAGGTCAAGGCCGGGGTCGACCAGGTGGTGAACCTCGCCGCCGGGCTCGACGCCCGCCCCTGGCGGCTGCCCCTTCCAGCGGAAATGCGATGGGTCGACGTGGACCTTCCCGGTATCCTTGACCAGAAGCTCCAGACGCTGGCCGGGGAGAAGACGGTGTGCGACTACGAGCCGGTCCGGATGGACCTGGCCGAAGAAGCCCCGCGGCAGGAGCTCTTCGCCCGGCTCGGCAACTCCGGCAAGCGGACTCTCGTCGTGACGGAGGGACTGCTGATCTACCTGCCTCCCGAGGCCGTTGCGGGCCTGGCGCGTGACCTTCATGCCCAGCCGGGCTTCGCGCTCTGGCTCATGGACCTGGCGAGTCCCGACCTGCTCAAGATGATGGAGAAAAACTGGGCTCCGGTCGTCCGCGCAGGGGGCGCGCCGTTCCGCTTCGGGCCCGCCGAGAACACGCGGTTCTTCGCCCCGCTGGGCTGGCGGGAGATGGAATATCGAGGCACGTTCGATGAAGGCATCCGGCTCAACCGGACCATGAAGTTCGCCTGGCTCTGGCGGTTCCTCGGCAACTTCATGCCGAAGGAGCGCAAGGAAGCCATGAAGCGGTTTTCGGGAATCGTGCTGCTGGAACGGTCGGAGCCGTCGGACCGGCTGACCGTCTGACTGACCTTTCACCCAAGGACCTCAATCCATGAGAAGCATCGTTGTCATTTCGTTGTCGCTGGTTGCCGCTCCCCTCGCGGCGCAAACCGGCGCGGTGGCCGGTCTCGGGACTGTCTACAACGTCGCCAAGGGGTATGTCACCAAGGCCGCGGAGCAGATGGACGAGGCGAACTACAGCTTCAAGGCGACGCCGGAAGTCCGCTCCTTCGGGGAGATCATCGGCCACATCGCGAACGCGAACTACATGTTCTGCTCGACCGCGCTGGGGGAGAAGAGTCCCGCCACCATGGACTACGAGAAGGCCGCTACCACGAAGGCCGCGCTGGTGCAGGGCATCAAGGATTCGTTCACGTATTGCGACAAGGCCTATGCGATGAGTGATGCCGAGGGCATGAAGAACGTGGATCTGTTCGGCATGAAGACCAACAAGATCGGCGTGCTCTCGTTCAACTCGGCGCACGACATGGAGCACTACGGCAACCTGGTGACGTACTTCCGGCTCAAGGGGATCGTGCCTCCGTCGAGCCAGCGCGGGATGTGATTGCCGTCGGACCGTCTGACCGTCTGACCGTCTGACCGTCTGACCGAGTCTGGAGGCGAGTATCTCAACAACGGAGCGGCCATGGGAAACCACGCACATACCGATCGGCGCACCTTCCTTGCGGCCATGGGTGCGGTGAGCATCGCGGGCACTGGAGTCGGTCCGACGGTCAGACGGTCAGCCGGTCCCACGGCGAAATGGGACATGTCCTGGCTCGAAGGCCTCAAGGGCAAGCACAAGCAGGTCTTCGACGTGGCCTCGGTAAGCACGGCGCTGCATGCCGTGGCCAACTACCTCGACGCATTCGAGGAGGTCTACACGATGCGCAGTCCGGAGGTGAACACCGTCGTGGGCATCGCCGGGAAGGGGTTCGCCTACAATGCCACCGACCGGCTCTGGGGCGCGTACAAGCTGGGTGAGAAGTTCAACGTGAAGGATCCGGACACCGGCGTCTGGTCGGCCCGGAACATCTTTTACGACAAGGCGGGCGCGGCCGACACCGTCGTCGCGCTGCAGAGGCGCGGCACGATCTTCTGGATGTGCAACAACGCACTCACGCGCCTGTCGAAGCAATGGGCCGACGAGGCGATGAAGCCGTGGGAGGACGTGAAGAAGGACCTGATCGCGGGACTCAATCCCGGGGTCATCGTGGTTCCCGCGCACACAATGCTTCTCGGGCTCTGCCAGGAGCGGGGCTGTACCTATCAGATGGTGTGAGGTGTTCGTCTCATGTGTCGAAACATTCGTACTCTGTATCACTACGATCCGCCCACCACCGAAGACGAAATCCGCGCGGCGTCACTGCAGTTCGTGAGGAAGGTGAGCGGGTTCACCAGGCCATCGCAGGCCAATCAGGAAGCGTTCGATCGCGCGGTCGAGGAGGTAGCCGGCTCGGTTCGGACGCTGATGGGTTCGCTGGTGACGACCGCGCCGCCGCGGAATCGCGAGGCCGAGATCGACAGGAAGCGGGCGCGCTGGGCGGAACGGAGGGCGTGATGGTTGGGCTGCATTGCGGGTTGAGGGTCGAGGCAGGGGAGCTCGCCTCCGATAAAGCTATCCCCA
>DATEOL010000065.1:0-10278 GCA_035274025.1 Gemmatimonadales bacterium
TTGCCGAAGAACCCGGCCAGAACAGCGAACCAGCCGAAGATCATCTCCATTTGAAGCGTCACCTCCCCTCGAGTGATACTGCCTTACCTCGCAAGGGGGTGGGCTCCGCTTGTCGCCCACCAGACGCTCAGCTAGTCCTACGTTCCGCTATGCTCCGCTCGTTTTTTGTGCTCCCTGGTCTCTCTCCCCGAATTCCTCCGTTATCGTCTCCCCTGCACCAGCGTGAGCGACGAACTCACGCAGACCGCCGGGCCTCTACCCAGCGGTTGGTCGCGTCCAGCACCGCAAACACCGCGGCCCGTTCCGCGCTTTCTCTCACCTCGGCCGTGCCCGTCATCACGTGACTGTCCCGGCCGCCCATGCCCCGGATCACCGCGAACACCACCGTGCGGTCCAGAGCCTCGACTACCTTCACGCCTTCCACCACCAGCGTGTACTTCTCCATCAGCTTCTCGAGCGCCGCCGCCGTCGCCCGCGCCGCACCTTCCAGCCGGCCCCGCAGCGTGTCCGCCACTTCCTCTTCGACTTTTTCCGTCCGCCCGCCGATGGTGAGCGTCACGCCCACCGTCACCCGGTGCGAACGCGCCGTCGCAACGCCCAGCTCCTCGAACAGGACCGAGCGCCGGAGCACCTGCTCGCGCACCGCGCCCCGCTCCATCGCCTCCAGCGGCTTCACGTCCGCGGTCTGCGCCACGCTGATCTTCCGGTGATCCACCTTGAGTCCCAGGTGGGCCAGCAGCGCCGACTCCACGTTCCGCACCACCTGCTTGGGGCTGAGCGCCGCGCTCGCGAGGATGTGCACCTCCGAGACCTCGCCCAGCGGCGTCGTCACCACCCGCGCCGACAACACCCCCTCGAGCGTCGTGAGCAGGTTCTCCGCCCGCCGCACCCCCCAGGGATCCGGCGCGTCCGCGCCCATCGCTGCCCGTTTGGGATTCTGTCCGGTCACCGGCTCTTACCTTTCATCACTCGTGCGGGTAAGCCCGCCTTCCGCTACCACGTTACGCCCCGCGGCCTTGGCCCGATAGAGCGCCGCGTCCGCTTCCTCCAGCGGGTTGCTCTCGCTCGGCACGCTCGGGTCGTACTCGGAGATGCCGATCGACACCGTCACCGCGCCGTGCCCGAAGCCGAGCCGCTGCCCCACCCGCTCCACGCCGGCCCGGAGCGCCTCCGCGACGCGCGTCGCACCCGGCAGGTCGGTCCGCGCCAGCACCACCACGAATTCGTCACCATGGAACCGCGACGCCAGGTCGGTCGCGCGGATCGCCGCGCGGATCTCGTTCGCCACGGCCTTCAACGCTTCGTCGCCCGCCGCGTGTCCGTACTGGTCGTTCAGCTGCTTGAGCCGGTCGAGATCGAGGAACAGGACCGCGAAGCGCTCGCCGCTTCGCTTGCTGCGCTCGATTTCCTGTCCCAGCCGGTCTTCCAGCACTCGTCGCGTCGCGAGTCCCGTCAGCGCGTCCGTCGCCGCCGCCTGCTGCGCCACGACCGCCGACTTCGACAGGTAGGGCGGGCACAACCGGAGCGACGTGCGTCCCTTCACCACCCCTCGCGCGAACGCCTTGCAGGTCGAGTAGCCGCAGGCGCCGCAGTCCCACGGCTTGCCCTTGGGTCCGAGCCCGATCTGCTCCAGCACCGCGCCCACCGCCACGGGATCCGATTCCACCGCAGCCTCGCGGGGCATCCGGAAAATCGCGCCGACGTGAGTCCGCACCGCCGGGTCGAGCACCGGCTGATGACTCCGCGGCGGCTCCGAGTTCTGCACCAGGGTTCGCCGCCAGAGCAGCATGTCCCTCGGTCCCTGGACCGGATGGTCGAGCCCGCCTTCGCACGACAGCAGGTCGACGAAGCCGAGGTCGAGCCGCTCACCCGCCACCGCGCGCGCCAGCGGCGCCAGTCCATCCAATCCCCGGATCCGGTGCAGCCTCGGCACCCCCGGTCCACCCGGCGTGAGCCACGCCGCCGGGAAGCCGCCCGCCACGCTCATGAACCGCCGCCGCTCCATCGGGACGCGGCTGAAGGTCGTCGGCTGGACCAGCGGATCGACCCCCCGGATCCGGAACATCTGCTCCAGCTCCCGGAAGGTCAGCGTGGCGTCCAATCCGTTGACACCGGCGACCGGCCAGGGACCCGCGTAGACCACCCTAAGTTCCTTCCCTACAAGGCTTCGCAGGTACCGTGCCTCAGCAACGGGAGGTGTCGTGACCGGGGC
Source organism: Gemmatimonadales bacterium (assembly GCA_035274025.1). Taxonomy (GTDB): domain Bacteria; phylum Gemmatimonadota; class Gemmatimonadetes; order Gemmatimonadales; family GWC2-71-9; genus SZUA-320. Next base: position 2,213 of record DATEOL010000065.1, read on the forward strand.
CAGATAGGGGATTAATTCCGGATAATCCATCCCGATGGCGCCGACCACCACCGGATCGGAAGACCGAATCATGGTCCCCCAGTTTTCCTGGCCCCAGAGGCGCAGGTACTCAGCCGCCACCAGCTCGTCGCCGATGATCCCCCGGCTCACCAAGGGGAAGCCCACCGCGTAACAGGCGTTGACCACCTGCTCGGGCGTCGCGGGATAGAAATGAGCGGCGGCTTCGGTGCCGAGGACCAGGACCGTCTCGCGCCGCCCGGCCAGTGAAATCGCGGCTTGCAGCTGACCCACGGCGGCAATGGCGTCATGGGGACAGGCCGGCAGGCAATGCCCGCAGCGGATGCAGGCCTCATCGACAATGGAGACAATTTCCGGCTCGGCCGGAACCGCCACCGCGCCCGTGGGGCAAACTCGCACGCAGGCGAGGCACCCTACGCACCGATCTGGATCGACTACGAATTTCAAAAGTTTGAGCCCGCAGTGGGGGGCAGACCAAGCCAAATCTCCCCGGATGCTACCGCTGTTGTCAAGCTCGACAGTGTCAAATATTTCGGCACTTTCGGCCCCCGGGAGTCGTGTTACGCCTATTCCAAATGGTACTCCTTGATCTTCCGATACAAGGTTCGTTCCCCGATTCCGAGGGTCTGGGCAGCCTGCCGGCGGTTCCCTTTGTGCTCTTTTAGCGCCGCATCTATGGCTGCTTTTTCGACATCGGCCATTGTCATGCCGGGTCGATACAACACTTCTGTGGGCTCCATGTCAGCATCAATGAGGATCCGGTGAGACGGGTCGGCAACCTCGATGACCTGGACCGGTCCCCCCTGGTCGTCCAGCCGCCGGCGCAGCTCCTCGATCTGGAGCCGCACGTCCATCAGGCTCCGGAGGATGAAGGTGAGCTGCTGGGGCTGGTCACCTCCCAGCTCCCGTAACGGTCCCCCCGCCAGGACCGGCAGGACCGTGGGCGCCCCCTCGAAGATGTCGGGCGGGATGTCGCTCGCCCGGATCTCGGTGCCCGGCGCCAGCACCACCATGCTCTCGATCAGGTTCCGGAGCTGACGCACGTTCCCCGGCCACGGCGCGTTGACCAGCCGTTGCAGCGCTTCGGCAGTGATGCCCCGGAAGGGGCGCTCATGCTGCACCGAGAATTCGCGAATGAACCGGCGAACCAGCAGGGGAATGTCCTCCCGCCGGTCGCGCAGCAGCGGCAGGGAGATGTTGAGGACGTTGAGCCGGTAGTAGAGGTCGTCCCGGAATTCTCCCAGCGCGACCTTGTCCCGAAGGTTCCGGTTGGTCGCCGCGATGACCCGGACGTCGACCTTGATCGGCTGGGTTCCGCCCAGCCGGAAGAAGGTCCGGTTCTCGAGGACCCGAAGGAGGCGGACCTGGGTCGACAGGGTCATCTCCCCGATCTCGTCGAGGAAGATCGTTCCCTGGTCGGCCAGCTCGAACCGCCCCAGGCGCCGTTCCGCCGCTCCCGTGAAGGCGCCCTTTTCGTGCCCGAACAATTCCGATTCGAGCAGCGTCTCCGGCAGCGCCGCGCAGTTGACCGCGATGAACGGCTTGCCTCGACGGGGACTCAGGTCGTGGATCGCCTTGGCGACCAGCTCTTTTCCGGTGCCCGACTCACCCTGGATGAGCACGGTGCTGGAGACCGGAGCCATCTGCTCGATCTTGACCAGCACTTCCTGCACCCCGGCGCTCTGGCCGCTGATGCCGGTGTGCTGCTGCAGCCGGTGGCGATCGATGAGGCGGCGGACCGTCTGCACCACTTCATCGGTCTTGACCGGCTTTTCCATCGCGAGCGTGGGACCGATGGACGCGACCCGATCGCTCTGCGCGTCGTCGGTCGGCTCGAGGAGGGCAAGGGTGAAGACTTCCTGGTCCTTGGCGAGTGCCACCAGCTCGAGCGCCGGCGGCTCGTGCACCGCGCCGGTGAGGACGACGAGGTCGGGCTTGTTGCGGCGAAGCGCGGACCGGGTGTCGTCCATCGCGGAGACCATCGCGGTGGTGAAGCGCTCGGCTTCGAGAGCCGCGTTCAATGGAACGGCGACCTCGAGATCGTCCATGGTGATGAGGACCTGGGCTGTCATGGACGGGCGGACGGGCTGGCGGGCGGACGGGCGGTCTGACCGTGGTCGGTCTTTTCTCCCCTCACGAGATCGATCGCGTGTTCGATCCACTGGTCCAAAACCTTCAGGCCGTCCTTCACTCCGCTTGTACTCCCAGGCAGGTTCACGATCAGGGCCTTGGCTCGCACGCCCGCAACGCCGCGTGACAGCGCCGCGCGAGGGAACGTGGCGAGCACTGACACGCGCAGCGCCTCGCTGATGCCGGGCGCTTCGCGTTCAATGACGGCTTTCGTGGCTTCCGGAGTAACATCGCGTGCGGTGAGGCCTGTCCCACCGGTCGTGAGGATCAGGTCTACATCCCCGCTGTCGGCCCAGGCAGAGAGTGTCGCGCAGATCTGACCGGTCTCGTCGGGAACGAGCGAACGGCCCGCGATGATTGCACCGCGGGCCGTTACCCACGCGGCGATCGCATCACCACTCGTGTCCTGGCGCTCGCCGCGGTGTCCGGCATCGCTGATGGTGAGAATTCCGACTCTCATCGTGTACGGGCCGGGCAATGCCCGGCCCCTACTTTTTCACGCTGCCCTGGGTGTAGAACGGCTTCCTGACGACCACGGCCTTCACCCGCTGGCCCCGGCAGTCAACCTCGAATTCAGTTCCGACTTTGGACGATGCGGCCGGCAAATACGTCGTCCCGATCGGCTTGCCGAGCGATGGGCTCTGCCCGCCGCTCCGCACGATGTCGACCTGCTTCCCGTCGATCCACACCGGATACCCGTGCCTCGGCAGTCCCCGCTCCGTCAGCTCGAAGCCAACCAATTTCCGCGTCACACCGCGGAGTTTCTGCTGCTTGAGGGCATCGAGTCCGGTGAACGGCGCGCCCTTGTCGAGCTTCACGATCCATCCCAGACCCGCCTCGAGCGGCGTGATGGTCTCATCGATGTCATTGCCGTAGAGGGCATACCCCACTTCGAGTCGGAGCGAGTCCCGCGCGCCGAGCCCGATCGGCTTGGCGCCGGCCTGGAGGATCGCGTCCCAGAGCGCCACGGTGTCGCGGCCCCGGCAGTAGAGCTCGAAGCCGTCCTCGCCGGTGTAGCCGGTGCGCGAGATGAAGCAGCCTACCCCCGCGACCTTGCCCGTGGTGTGCTTGTAGTAGCCGATGTCGTCGACGTTGAAGTCGGCCAGCGGCTTCACGGCAGCATTCGCCTTCGGGCCCTGAACCGCGAGCAAGCCGATGTCGTCGGAGATGTCGCGCAGGCGCACGTTGGTGCCCTTTTTCTGGTCGACGATGTGCTCCCACGCCTTGGCCCGGTTCGCGGCGTTGACCACGAGCATGATCTTGTCCTCGAACCGGTAGACCGTCGCGTCGTCGACGAAGGTCCCCTCGTCGGAGAGGATCGCGGAATACTGCACGCCACCCGGCTCGAGCACGGAGATGTCGTTGCAGGTGACCCGATTGACGAAGGCATTCCGGTCGGGACCGGTCACCTCGAACTCGCCCATATGCGAGACGTCGAAGATGCCGATCCCGGTCCGCACCGCCTTGTGCTCGGCGAGGATGCCTTCGTATTGCACCGGCATCTCGTAGCCGGCGTAGGGAACCATCTTGGCGCCGAGCGCTATATGAGCGTCGTGAAGCGGCGTCTGCTTGAGCGATTCGGTCATGGGAGTCTCACGGCACCCTGGCCCATGAGTGCGGCCATCAGCGCCTTCTGCACGTGGAGCCGGTTTTCGGCTTCGTCCCACACGCGGGACTGCGGTCCTTCGAGTACGGCTTCGGACACTTCCTCACCCCGATGCGCGGGGAGGCAGTGGAGAAAGATCGCGCCCTTGTCGGCGCGAGCCATCAATGCTTCGTCGACGATGTAGCCCGTGAACGCCTGGGCCCGGACGGCGGCCTCTTCTTCCTGGCCCATCGAGGCCCACACGTCGGTGGTGACGACGTGCGCGCCGGCCGCAGCCTGCGCCGGGTCGCGCATCACGTGAATCGGCGCCTTTCCGGCGTTCTTCCCCAGAACGCCCCTGTCGGGCTCGTACCCCTCGGGGCACGCGATGCGGAGCTCGAACCCGAGGAGACCGGCGGCGTTGATCCAGGAGTTGGCCATGTTGTTCCCGTCGCCGATCCATGCAATGGTCTTCCCCGCCCAACCGCCCAGCGACTCGCGCACCGTCATGAGGTCGGCCATGACCTGGCAGGGGTGCAGCAGGTCGGTGAGGCCGTTGATCACGGGGATTGATCCGAATTTCGCCAGCTCCTCGACGTCGGCGTGGGCGAAGGTGCGGATCATGATCCCGTGCACGTACCGCGAGAGCACGCGCGCCGTGTCGCGGATGGGCTCGCCCCGGCCGAGCTGGATGTCGCGGGACGAGAGAAAAATCGCCGAGCCGCCGAGCTGCTGGGCTCCGACCTCGAAGGATACTCGGGTGCGCGTGCTGCTCTTGGTAAAGATCATCGCGAGGGTCTTCCCCGCGAGCGGCTTGTCGAGGTAGGCGCCGGATTTCATGTCCAGGGCAAGGGACATGACGCGGTTGACTTCGTCCCGACTGAGGTCGGGGATGGCGAGAAAGTCGCGCTTACGCATGGTCTTGCGGGCGGAACGTAGCGGCCTGCCGGGGGGCCTGCAACTTTGGCAGGACACAGCGGACAACAAGGAACGGGCGGCGGGCGACGGATTAACTTGACCTCAATGCCCGTCTTCGAGCCCGCGACATTCGCAGCCCTGCTCGGCTTGCTGGGGCTGGTCATCCTGACCGCGGCTTCGCTCTCGGGGATCTTCGACCGCGTCGGCCTTCCCTTAGTAGCGCTCTTCCTCGGGCTGGGCACCATCCTCGGCCAATACGGCTTGGGGCTGATCGAGTTCAGTCCCGACTCGCCGATCCTCGCGACCATCGCGACCCTCAGCCTGGTGCTGGTGCTCTTCACTGACGCGGTGTCGGTGGATCGCGCCGAGGTCACGCGTCACCTCAAGCTGGCGCTCGTGGTCCTCGGCCCCGGGACACTGCTCACAACGATCGTCATCACCGGCGCCGCGAAGTGGCTGCTCGGTCTATCCTGGCCCGCGGCCGCCATCCTCGGCGCCGCACTCGCCTCGACCGATCCGGTCATGGTGCGCGGGCTCCTCCGCCAGCGCGGGATTCCACCCGCCGCGCGCACCGCGCTCCGGATTGAAAGCGGACTCAACGACGTCATCGTGCTCCCGATCGTGCTGGTCGGGATGTCGCTGTTTGCCTCCGGTCAGGGTTCGCACCTCGCAGCCGAAATGGGCAAGGTGGGCGGCAGCGTGTTCATACTCGGACCGCTCGCCGGGATCCTGGTCGGCTGGCTCTCGGTCCGCGTTCTGGTGCTGGTGCGCGGCAAGTACGGGATGCGGCGCGATTACGAGTCGCTCTACGTTCTCGCGGTCGCATTTATCGCGTTCGCGTCCGCCGAGCTGATGCATGCAAGCGGGTTCATGGCTGCATTTACCGCTGGCCTCACCGTAGGATCACTCGACGTCGAGCTGTGCGACTGCTTCCGCGACTACGGCGAGGCCACCGCGGAGATGCTGCTGCTGTTCGCCTTCGTCGCGTTCGGCGCGTCGCTGATCTGGACCGGACTCGAGGTGCTGTCGCCCGCGGGAGTCGGCTTCGCGGCGGTGGCGGTCCTGGGCCGGACCGCCGTCCTGGGGCTGACCCTGCCGCGAAAGAGTCTTGACGCGGCCAGTCGAAGGTTGATTGTCGCGTTCGGGCCTCGCGCGCTCAGCTCGCTATTGCTCGTGTTGTTGCCGGTATTTGCCGGGATCGACGGCGCGATGGTGCTGGTCCCGTACGCGGCTCTCGCGGTGCTGATGTCGGTGGGATTGCACGGCGCGATGCTCTGGTGGTTCGCCCAGAAGTACGGCGGCGGGCCGGTAGGCGGGCAGGTGGACGGACGGGCAGACGGGCAGGACGCCCTTCGGATCTCTCTCGCTGAGGTCGAAGCGCTCGAAGCTGACGGCGCACCGATTCGGATGCTCGATGTGCGCAAGGAGCGCGACTGGAACAGTGCCGACTCGAAGCTTGCCGGCTCGATCCGGCTCGATCCCGATCATCCGGTAGAAAGCGCGGCGGAGCGGGCGCTGCCGAGGAGTGACTGGCTGATCGGATACTGTGCGTGAAGTGATGAGGCGACAAGCGCCCGGGTGGCGCGAACACTTCAGCAAGCAGGATATACCAAGGCGCGCGCGTTGACCGGTGGCTGGGCAGCACTGGTAGCCGCGGGGCGGGGCTTCGTTCCCATCAAGGACCTGAGGACCTAAGAACCGACGGGCCCGGCGGTGCCCGGCCCTACGAGTTCGGCTCACGGCTCACGGCTTACGGGGCCAGGCTCTCCTCCACCATCTGGAGGAGGGCCATCGCCGTGATGGTCCTGGAGAGTGACCTGCCTTGAAGAGCGTCTGCTCACTGACGAATCTTCCCGCCGCGACATGCCGGCTGGGAGGGTCAGAGACGTACCAACCAGGCACCCCAACCGCCCTAACCGGCTCAACCGTCCCATCCGCCTAGAGGATGTATCGTCTCAGATCGTCGTCCCCCGCGACCTTCCCGAGCTTCTCCTCGACGATTTTCGCGTCGATCACGACCCGACCCAGTCCCTCTTTGGGCAGGTCGAAGAGCAGGTCCTCCATCAGCGTCGCCATGACCGTCTGGAGCCGGCGCGCGCCGATGTTCTCGACCCGCGAGTTGGTTTCCGCCGCAATCCGCGCGATGGCGTGGATGGCATCGTCGCTGAACTCGAGCTCCACTTGCTCCGCCCCGACCAATGCGCGGTATTGCCGGGTGAGCGCATTCTCCGGCTCGGTCATGATGCGGACAAAGTCTGCTTCATTCAAAGGCGACAGCTCGACCCGGATCGGGAAGCGGCCCTGCAATTCGGGAATCAGGTCGCTCGGCTTGCTCACGTGGAACGCGCCGGCGGCGATGAACAGGATGTGATCGGTCCGCACGTAGCCGTAGCGGGTCTGCACCGTGGAACCTTCCACGATGGGCAGCAGGTCGCGCTGCACGCCCTCGCGCGAGATATCGGGACCGGTGGTCGAGCGCTCACCGGCGATCTTGTCGATCTCGTCGACGAAGATGATGCCATGATTTTCAACCCGGTCGAGCGACTCGTTGATCACGTCGTCCTGGTCGACCAGGCGCTTGAGCTCTTCATCGATCAGGATCCGCCGTGCTTCGGGGATCCGCACGTTGCGGCGTTTCTTCCGCTTGGGCAGCATCTCCTGGAACATCTCGAACCAGTTGACGTCGGGCCCCTCCGGGCCCAGCTGCGGCGGCATGCCTTCCAGTGCCGGATAGTTCTGCGGCGTGACTTCGACCTCGACTTCGCGGTCTTCGAGCTGGCCGTCCTTGAGCATCTTGCGGAGCTTCTCGCGCGAGCGCTCCCGCCGCTGGTCATCGGGAGATTCGGTCACCGCGCCACCTGGCGAGGCGACGAAGACGCGCTCGGTGTCGGCCGGCTTGGGGGCGCCGGCCGGCGGCGGCGTCACCGGTGGCAGCAGCAGGTCGAGCAGCCGCTCCTCGGCGCGCTTTTCGGCTTCGGCGTAGACCTCGTCCTCGCGTTCGGCCCGGACCAGCGTGATGCCCGCGTCGACCAGCTCGCGCACCATCGATTCCACGTCGCGGCCGACGTAGCCCACCTCGGTGAAGCGGGAGGCCTCCACCTTGATGAAGGGCGCGCCGGCGAGCCGCGCGAGGCGGCGGGCGATCTCGGTCTTCCCGACGCCGGTCGGGCCGATCAGGATGATATTGGACGGGGTGATTTCATCGCGGATGTCGTTGGGGGCCTGGCCCCGGCGCCAGCGATTCCGGACCGCGATCGCGATGGCCTTCTTTGCGGCCTCCTGCCCGACGATGTACCGATCGAGCTCGGCCACGATCTGGCGCGGCGGAAGCTCTTCGAGCCAGGGAAGTGGCTCCTGCTGGGAGTCGGGGGTGGGGACTGCCATGTCCGGAAACTAGCAGGGGCCGGGCAATGCC
>DATEOL010000066.1:0-8746 GCA_035274025.1 Gemmatimonadales bacterium
CACCTCGCCCTTGGGACGGCCGAGGTGGGAGCAGACGATGACGTCCGCGCCGTGCTCGCGCAGGTACCGGATCGTCGGCAGCGCCGCCCGGACCCGGGTCGTGTCCGTGACCCTGCCGTCCTTGATCGGGACGTTGAAGTCCACGCGCACCAGCGCGCGCTGGCCCTCCAGCCGGGCTCCGTCAAGCGACGTCAGGGTGCGCTTTGCCATCAGCGTCCCTTGCCGGCCATGTAGCGCATGAGATCGACGCAACGCGCGGAGTATCCCATTTCATTGTCATACCAGCTCGAGACGTGCACCAGGGTCCCATCGGTCACCGCGGTGGAGAGCGCGTCGATGGTGCTCGAATGCATGTTGCCGATGTAATCGACGGACACGAGCGGCTCGTCGCTCACCGCGAGCACGCCCTTGAGTGCGCCGTTGGCAGCGGAGCGGAATGCCGAATTCACCTCGTCGACCTTCACCGGCTTCGACACCACGCAGAGCAGCTCGACGACCGACACGTCCGCGGTCGGCACCCGCAGCGACACGCCGTCGATCTTCCCCTTCACTTCCGGAATCACCAGCGACGTCGCCTTGGCGGCGCCGGTGGTCGTCGGAATGATCGACATCGCCGCCGCGCGCGCGCGACGGAGGTCCTTGTGCGGCAGGTCGAGGATGTTCTGGTCGTTGGTATAGGAATGCACCGTGGTCATGTAGCCGCGCTCGAACCCGAAGGCGTCGCGGATCACCTTGACCATCGGCACCAGGCAATTGGTGGTACAGCTCGCGTTGCTGATGACGTGATGTCTGGCCGGATCGTAGGCCTCGTGATTGACTCCATAGACCGTGGTGAGGTCCTCGTTCTTGCCCGGCGCGGAAATGACGACCCGCTTGGCCCCAGCGGAAAGATGCTTGGCTGCGCTCTCGCGGTCGGTGAAGCGTCCCGTGGACTCGAGCACGATTTCCACGCCGAGATCCTTCCAGGGAAGGTTGGCCGGATCCTTCTCGGCATAGACCCGCATGGTGTCACCGTCGATGACGAGCCCGTCCTTGGTCGCCTCGACCGTGCCCGCGAACTTGCCATGCACGGAGTCGTACTTGAGCAGGTGGGCGAGGGTGCCCGGATCGGTCAGGTCGTTGACGGCGACCAGGTCGAAGTCCTTGATGCCCAAGGCGTGCGCGGCCCGGACCACGTTGCGGCCGATGCGGCCAAATCCGTTGATGGCGATGCGGGTCATACGTCGCTTCCTGTTTCGAGTCGATCCAGCGGTCTCAAGGCCCTGGCAAAAGTCACCGCACCCACCTCCGGCGCGCCTGCCTCCAGCAGGCCCTGCGCCGCCGCGGCGAGCGTGGCGCCGGTCGTAAACACATCGTCCACGATCACCGGTCGCCATCCCGGCACCAGCTTGCCCACAAAGGCGCCGGACACGTTGGCCTGGCGCGCTTCCGGGCTGAGTCCGGTCTGCTTCGCCGTGTCCCGCGTGCGGCGCAGGAGATCCTCCCGCACCGGCGCGCGGATCACGCGGGAAAGCGCCCTGGCCAGTTCGGCGGACTGATTATAGCCCCGCTCACGCCGGCGTGTGGCACCGAGCGGGACCGGTACGAGGACGCACCGGGGGCCGAATGCGTCGGCCTTCGTCATGGCCCGTCCCATGGTCACCGCGACGCGCCTCCAGCCACCGTACTTGAGATGATGGACGGCCTCTCGCGCCGGCTCGTCGAGCCAGACGGCACTCCGGACTCTGGTGAACCCCGGCGGCCAGGTCGCGCAGAGACGGCACTCGATGTCGTTATCGCATGGCTGGCCGCAACGTTCACACACCGGATCGGGAATCGGTCGCCAGCGGGTGCGGCAGAGAGAACAGATGAGGGGATCTTGAGGATCGCCGTCGATAGCGCCCTGGCAGAGCAGGCATTCGGCGGGAAGGAGCCATCGTTCCGCGCCGCGCAGCCGCGCGACGAGTTCAGTCCAGGCCGGCACGGACGGCGGCCCGCATGATCTCGACCGGGGCAACCCGGCCGGGAAACCAGCGCTCGAATGCGGCCGCACCCTGGCCAACCAGTACCTCGCGCCCATCAATCGCACGCACGCCAGCCGATCTCATCGCGCGAACCCACGCGGTCTCGCCGGCGCGATAGACGAGATCCAGCGCGAACCGCGCGTCCGGAACGGCCTGGGGGCGAAGCGGAAGATGATCGCCATCGCCCAGGCCGAGGGGCGTGGCGTTGATGACGAGGCCGCATTCGGAGAGCGAGGCAGGGCGAGCACCCAGCACCTCGGCCCGGCGCAGGAACTCGGACCCGCGGACGTCGCTGCGCGATTGCACCGCTACCCGGTCGCCTCGCCTCGCGGCAGCCGCGGCGGCCGCAAGCGCCGATCCACCCGTCCCGATGATGAGCCAGGCCTCGGCATCCACGTGAAACAGCTCGATCGCGCCGAGGATACCGTCAACGTCCGTGTTGGTTCCCACGGCTTTCCCGTCCTCGGCCCAGAAGGTATTGCAGGCGTCCGGGGGAACGCCGACCATGCGGGTGACCGCCTCCGCCGCGACTCCCTTGTGCGGGACGGTGACGTTTCCACCGCCGCCCCCCTCGGTGAGCGTGGTGATGAGTGCGGGCAGGGTTGCGGCCGTGCAATCGAGCGCGACATACGTGGCGCGGATTCCCATCGCGGTGAACGCGGCATTGTGCATGCGAGGGGAAAGCGAGTGCGCCACCGGCCTCCCCAGGAGGGCAAAGACCCGGTCGATCCGCGAGGTCATCGCGGGGTTTCGGCGAGCAGGCGTTCTCGGGCGGAGAAGAGAAGTCGTTCGAGCTGCTGCAGGGTCTCGCGGTATCCTTCGACGTCGCCACCGTACGGGTCGCGGAGCTCCGATTCCTCGGCGGTCGCGTTGGCATACGTACCGAGCAAGTACGCCTTGCCTTCACCGCCCAGTCGCTCGACCCGGGACAGGTGTCCTCGTGACATGGTCAGGATGAGATCGGCGGCGGCGACCAGCTCGCGGTCGAGCAGGCGGGCCCGGTGCTTCGACAGGTCGAGTCCTGCCTCGAGGCCCACGAGGAACGCGCCCTCCGAAGCCGGCGCGCCGTCGTAGGCACCCGTTCCGGCGGATTCGACGGTGATATCCTGCCGACCTGCCTCGTCCAGCATCCGGCGGAAGAGCGCCTCCGCCATGGGACTGCGACAGGTATTTCCCGAACAGACGAAAAGCACGCGCATGCGATCCCTCAGGGTGCCAAACGCCCGACTGCCCGGCGGAGTTCCGCGCGGGGCAATGCGCCCTCGCGAACCAGTGCGGGCACCGGCCCGGTACAGTCTACCACCGTCGAGGGCGGCACGTGACCCAGCGCGCCGCCATCGAGGATGAGCAGCTCGCCGCGCTGGACCTCCGCCTCAAAGACCGCGGCAATCTTCTCGGCACCCGGCGAAGGCGACTGGCCAGGACGGTTGGCCGACGTCGAGGTGAGGGGACGGTCGAGTCCCGTCACCAGCTGCGCGACCAGCTTGTGACTGGTGTGGCGTACCGCGATGCCGCCCTCTGGTCCACGCAGCGCGTCCGGCAGCTTCCCTTCTCCACCGGGCAGCACCAGCGTGAGCGGACCCGGCCAGAAGGCATTGGCCAGCGCCTCGGCGGCGGGAGGAAAAACCAATCCCCACGCTTCGGCCATGCCCCGTCCGTCGATGAGCAGGAGGAACGGCTTGCCGCGGGGACGGCCCTTGAGGCTCGCGAGCGCCTCGAGCGCCGCGACGGTCGGCGCGGAACCGAGTCCGTACACGGTTTCCGTGGGATAGGCGAGCACGCGGTCGCGCCGCAGGTGCTCCGCAACGATCGGGAGGGCCTTCACGAGGTCAGCGGGTGCGCGGAATTGCAGGATCATCCCTGCGTCAGCCGGCGGGCGATGAGGGCGTCCGCCATCTCGAGATCCTCCAGCGTGGTGATCTTGAGATTGGTCGGCACATCGGGCACGAGCACCACCGGGAACCCCAGCCGCTCGACCAGCTGCGCGTCGTCGGTCGCGTCGAACCCACCGGCGTCGGTGTGCGCCTGGGTGAGGAGCGCGCGGGGAAATCCCTGCGGCGTCTGGGCGCGCCAGAGCTCGTCACGTGGAATCGTGCGCCGCACCGTGATCCCGCGGTCGGTGCGCTCGGCTTCCTTGAGGGTGTCGGCGAGCGGGATTGCGGCAACGGCGGCGCGGCCGCTCCGCGCGACCTGGATCACCTGGTCGATCACCTCCCGCGCGGGGAATGGCCGGGCCCCGTCGTGGACCAGGACGACCTGCGCCTCGTCGGGCAGCGCTGCGAGACCGGCTCGCACCGAATCGGTCCGTTCCGAGCCACCGGCGACGACAGCGAGCCGCAGTCCGGTGATCTCCGCGAGCCAGCCAGGCGGATTTTCCGCCATGTCGGGCGGAAGGACCGCGACCGTGAAGATGACCTCGGGATGCGAGAGGAACGGCTCCAGGGCGGACCGGAGCACCGGCACTCCGCTCAAATCGCGGAACTGCTTCGGCACCCCGCCGAGCCGAAGCCCGCGTCCGGCCGCCACGACGACGACGCCGACATCAAGCGGCAAGCGTACCTGCCAGGTCGGATATCGCGGAGAGCCCGAGATGGGTAAGTCCGGCCACACGAGCCACACCGCGGTCGGAAGCGATGACGCGACGGAAGCCGAGCCGTCCCGCCTCACCGAGACGGCGGTCGAGACCTGCGATCGGCCGTACTTCGCCGCCGAGCCCGAGCTCACCGAGATAAATCGCATCCGGCGGCGTGGGACGATTGTGCAGCGACGAGAGCAGCGCCGCGGCCACGGCGAGATCGGCCGCCGGTTCGGTGAGCTTGAGTCCGCCCGCCACCTGCACGAATACGTCGCGCTGGGCGAATCGTTCGCCCGCGCGCATTTCGAGAACCGCGAGGAGCACGGCGAGACGCTTCGGATCGATGCCCGCGGCCACCCGCTGCGGTGTGCCGTACCCCGACGGCGCCGCGAGGGCCTGCACTTCGACGAGCACCGGGCGTGAACCTTCCATCAGCGCGGTGACCGCCGTTCCCACCGTGCCGGCGGCCCGCGAGCCGAGGAAGACGGCCGAGGGATTCGCCACCGGCTCGAGCCCCTCGCCGGTCATCGTGAACACCCCCAGCTCGTCCACCGAGCCGAACCGGTTCTTGGTCGCGCGGAGCAGGCGGTAGTCCATCGTGGGTTCGCCCTCGAAGTAGAGCACCGTGTCGACGATGTGCTCGAGGGTCTTGGGCCCGGCAATGTTGCCGCCCTTGGTGACGTGACCGACCACGATGGTGGCGATTCCGGTTTCCTTGGCGAAGCGCATGAGGTGCGAGGCCGACTCGCGCACCTGCCCCACGGACCCGGGCGCACCCTCGAGGGTGTCGGTGTAGGCGGTCTGGATCGAGTCGACGACCAGGACCTGCGCCGCCACGGATCGCGCCGCATCGAGCACCGACTCCAGCCTGGTCTCGCCCAGTACCAGGACAGGACCGGCGTTCTCCCGGAGACGGTCCGCGCGAAGCCGCACCTGCTCCGGGCTCTCCTCGCCACTCGCGTAGAGGGTGCGACGTCCGGAGGCTTCGAGACGCGCCGCGGCCTGGAGCAGGATCGTCGACTTGCCGATGCCGGGCTCCCCGCCGATCAGGACGAGGGAGCCGGGGACCAATCCCCCGCCCAGCACGAAATCGAACTCGGCGATCCCGGTGGACCAACGCTGGAGACTCGCCTTGGAGATATCGGAAAGCGCAACAGGAGTGACCGCGGAAACCGCACGACGGTCCGACGGTCCGACCGTCCGACGTTTCGCCGGGGCTGAAATGGGTTCCTCGGAGACGCTGCCCCACGCCTGGCATTCCTCGCAGCGACCCACCCACTTCGGATGGTCATGCCCGCACTCGGCGCAGCGAAAGACGGACCGAGCGCGCGCCATGCTCAGGCCGGCGATTCCCGCTCCGACATGTTGTCGAAGCGCGTGATGGCTTTTTCGAAGTGCAGGTCGACGTGGCCGGTGGGACCGTTGCGGTGCTTGGCGACGATCAGCTCCGCGACCCCGTCGAGGCTTCGTCCCTCGGCGTCCTCCCGGTTGTACATCTCGGGACGATGGATGAAGAGCACCACGTCAGCGTCCTGCTCGATGGCGCCGGAGTCGCGCAGGTCGGAGAGGATCGGCTTGCGGTCCCCACCCCGCTGCTCCGAGGCCCGCGAGAGCTGGGACAGCGCCACCACCGGGACCTCGAGCTCGCGGGCCAGCGCCTTGAGCGAGCGCGAGATATCGGAAATTTCCTGGACCCGATTCTCGGCGTACTCGGGACTCCGCATGAGCTGCAGGTAGTCGACCACGATCATGCCGAGATCGTTCTCCGCCTTGAGGCGGCGCGCCTTCGACCGCATCTCGAGCAGCGTCATCGCCGGCGTGTCGTCGATCCAGATCGGCGCGCCCTGCAGGATGCCGGCCGCCCGGGCCAGCTTGGTGAAGTCGTGGTCGCGGAGCATGCCCCGCCGCACCAGTTGGCTGTCGACCCGGGCTTCAGCGCAGAGCATGCGCTGCACCAGGGAGTCCTTCGACATTTCCAGCGAGAAGACCGCGACCCCGATGTTCTCCAGGGCGGCGTGGGTGGCGATGTTCAGGCACAGGGACGTCTTTCCCATCGAAGGCCGGGCCGCGACGATGATGAGCTCCGATTTCTGGAACCCGGAGGTCATCTCATCCAAGTCTACGAAACCCGACGGAACTCCGGTAACCGTTTTCCCGCTGCGATGCAGCGTTTCTATGCGCTCCATCGTGGGCCACAGCATCTCCTTGATGCGGGTGAACCCGACCTGCTGCCTCTCCTGCGAGATGTGGAAGACGCGCGACTCCGCCGAGTCGAGCAGCTCGTTGGCGCTGGTCCGTCCGGCGTACGCCTCGCCGATGATGGAGGTCGCGGTCTCGATGAGCCGCCGGAGCACCGCCTTTTCACGCACGATCCCGGCGTGGAACTCGAGGTTCGCCGAGGTCGGCACCGAGTTCACCAGCTCGGCGAGGTATTCGACGCCGCCGGCTTCGTCCAGCTCGCCCCGCCTTGAGAGCTCGTCGCGCAGGGTCACGTGGTCGATGACGGTGCGCTGCTCGGTGAGGGTCGACATCGCCCGGAAAAGGCGGCGGTGCGACTCCCGGTAGAACATGTCGGCCGTGAGCAGCTCCACCGCGCGCAACGCGGCGTCCTGGTCGAGCATCATCGCGCCGAGCACCGCCTGTTCCGCCTCACCGTTCCAGGGCGGAGTGCGGCCGGTCGCGGCGTCAATCGCCGAGTAGCTGTCGGGCGATACGGACGTCATCCCAGGCGGGCTTCTTCCAGTTCGGGTTTCGCAGCAGTGCAGCGGGATGGTACGTGACGATCAGGGGAATGCCGTCCCAACGATGCACCTTCAAACGCAATTCGCCAAGGCTGCGCTTCACCGATAGTAATCCTTCAGCGGCTGTCGAACCAAGGGCAAGCAACACTGTCGGCTTGATGAGTTGAATCTGTCGCCGGAGGTACGGAAGACACGCCTCCATTTCGTCCGGCAGCGGCTTGCGGTTCTGGGGCGGCCGGCACTTCACGATGTTCGCGATGAAGACCTCCTCGCGGGGCAGCTCGATCGCCGCGAGCATCGCGGTGAGCAGTTCGCCCGCGCGCCCGACGAAGGGACGGCCGGTCTGGTCTTCGGTTTCGCCTGGTCCTTCGCCGACGCACATGAGTCGCGCCTGCGGGTTGCCCTCCCCCGGCACCGTCTTCCGACGCGTGCTGCAGAGCGTGCACTTCTCGCAGGTGCTCACCACGCCCGCGATCTCGTCGAGCGACTCGAATGGTGGCGGGCCGGAGAGCAGATCGGTCGACGCGGGCGACGTAATCGTGAGCCCCGGCCCTGGAATCGGCGGAGCATCGGTGCGCCAGTCCTTTTTCGGACGGACCCCCGGACTGACGGACTGGTCTGGAGGGGTGGACGGGCTGACGGGCAGGCGGACAGAATCCATGCGGAGCACCACCTCTGGACCACCGAGTTCCGCCTGAATCCTGAGGTAGCGCTCTCGATCGTCGGTCATCCTGCCCGTCCGCCCGTCTGCCCGTCTGCCCGTCGCAGTTCCGTCTCCACGGCATCGAGGATCGCATCCGCGATCGCGGCCTTCGAGGCGAGCGGCACATCCACCCGCGTTCCGTTCCTTCCAAGGATCGTGACCGCATTGGTGTCGACCTCGAAGCCCGCACCGGGTTCGAGCGCGTCGTTGACGACAATGAGGTCGAGATCCTTTCGCGCGAGCTTCGCCTGTCCCTTGATGAGCGCATCACCGGTTTCCAGGGCAAAGCCCACGATGAGCGCACCCGGACGCCGGAGCCCGCGCGTGTCGGTGAGGATATCGCGAGTGGGCTCGAGCGCGAGGCTGCGCGCCCCCCCGCTCCGGGGCGTCTTGACCTGCGCGCGGTCGGCCGGCTTGAAGTCCGCCGGCGCCGCGGCCATGACGAGCACATCGGCCGCCGGGAGCTCGGCCGCTACTGCGGCGTGCAGATCGTCGGTGCTCTCGACTCGCCGAACGGTCACACCCTGCGGGACCGATTCGCTGGTTGGTCCGGTGATGACGGTGACCTCCGCGCCGCGAAGCCAGGCGGCGTGCGCGATGCGTATGCCCATCTTCCCGCTCGAGCGATTGGTGAGGACCCGCACCGGGTCGAGTGCCTCGCGGGTGGGACCGGCGGTCACGATCATACGCCGCCCGTGGAGCGGACCGCGTCCGGTGAGGAGCC
>DATEOL010000067.1:0-2133 GCA_035274025.1 Gemmatimonadales bacterium
ACTGAACCGATGCCCACCGAGGAGTAGCAAACGATGTTGAGGGAATACCTGCCCGCCAGCCCGTCGGTCCGCCTGCCCGCCATCGTGGCCTCGCTGCTGGTGCTCGCGTCCGAGCTCTCGGCCCAGCAGCCGGCCGACGACATGCTCGTCATCATGACCGGGAGCGACACCATTGCCGTCGAGCGGGTCCGCCGGACGCCCAACCGTCTCGACGGAGAGCTTCTGCTCAAGCAGCAGAAGGTCCGGATCTCCTACGCCGCGAAGCTCGTGGGCGTGGGCCGGGTCATCTCGCTCGACAACGAGTTCCGCCGCGGCGACGCCGACCTGTCGAGCAAGCCGCTCCAGACCGTCAGCTTCATGTTCCTGGGCGACAGCGCGATCGCGGAGATCAAGGCCGGTGACGCGCCGGTGCAGAATCAGCGCATCAAGACGGAGGCGGGTGCGTTCCCTTATACCAACCCGTCCTTCGCGTTGCTCGAGCCCGCGATTGCGACCGCGCTCGCATCGGGCAAGGACTCGACCAGCCTGCCGGTGTTCTACGTGCAGGGTGGCCGCACGCTGCCGATGGCGGTGGTGATGCAGGGCCCCGATTCGGTCAAGCTCACCTTTGCTCCAGGGCAGGACGCCTACCTCAAGATCCGGAAGGACGGCGCGATCCTGCGCGGCGGCGTGCCGTCGCAGAAGCTCACGGTCACGCGCGAGCGGGCGACCGGGGCCGCGCTCTTCGTGCCGCCGCCCGACTATTCGGCGCCGGCCGACGCGCCCTACACCGCGACCAACGTCACGATACCGACGCCGATGGGCCACACCCTCGCGGGCACGCTTACCGTTCCCAAGGGCAAGGGCCCCTTCCCCGCCATCGTCACCATCACCGGCTCGGGCGCGCAGGACCGCGACGAGGAGATCTCGCTGGTGAAAGGCTTCCGTCCCTTCCGCCAGGTCGCCGACTCGCTGGGCCGCGAGGGCATCGCAGTGCTCCGCATGGACGACCGCGGCTTCGGCGGCTCGGGTGGCAACGTGATGACCGCCACGAGCCGCGACTTCGCCGATGACATCGAAGCCGGCCTGGCGTGGCTCCGCACCCGCCCGGAGATCGACGGCAAGCGGCTGGGCCTGGTCGGTCACAGCGAGGGCGGACTGATCGCGCCGATCGTGGCGTCGGAAGACCCCACCCTCAAGGGCATCGTCCTCCTCGCCGGTCCCTCGCAGACGGGACAGGAGATCCTCGAGTTCCAGAACCGCTACGCCATCGAGCACAACCCGCAGATCAAGCCCGAAGCCCGCGACTCGGCGTTCAAGGTTGCGCAACGGGGCATCGACTCGGCGACGAAGGCCAGCCCCTGGCTCGGGTTTTTCGCCAAGCACAATCCCAGGGAGACGGCCGCGAAGGTGAAGGTGCCAGCGCTGATTCTCCAGGGCGCCACCGACCAGCAGGTGACGGCGGTGCAGGCCGAGGACCTCGCCAAGGCGTTTCGCTCGGGAGGGAACAAGGACGTGACGGTGAAGGTGTTCCCCAACGCGAATCACCTGTTCATCGAGGATCCGGTGGGCAATCCGGCCGGGTACACGTCCCTTACGTCGAACCGGATCCGGGATGACGTGATGGTCACGCTGGTAGGTTGGCTCAAGCAGAAGCTGCTGGTGGTGCCGGCAACCTGACGGTTGGGGCGGTTAGGGCGGTTAGGAGGGTTGCAACCGCCTCAACCGCCTCAACTGCCTTTCCTGCCCGACACCGGGGCGATAGGTTGCAAGCAAGGAGGCCCCCATGAAAACCCTCTTCGTCTCCCTGCTGTTCCTTGGCTTCAGCGCCGCCGGGCTCTCCGCCCAGACCGACAAGCCCGTCGCGAATGTCACCGCCCTGCCCAAGCGTTCCGACCTGATCACCTTTGAGGAGATCCAGGCGACACCGGACGCGCGGGATGCCTACGAGCTGGTGCGTCGGCTCCGTCCCAATTTCCTGAACGTACGTGCGACCGGATCGGCCGCGCCGGGCCGGACCAAGCCGACCGATATCCTTGTCTACGTCAACGGTGCCGAGCGGGGGCCGCTCGAGATCCTGCGCACCATTCCCTCGCATGCGGTGCTCGAGATCAAGAAGATTTCCCAGGCCGACGCGGTGACCCAGTTCGGCAA
>DATEOL010000068.1:0-4012 GCA_035274025.1 Gemmatimonadales bacterium
TTGTCACCGGCGAACCAGTCTCCCTCCCTGAACGGCAGCACCCGCCGGATCACGTCAGGTGAGACGCTTTCGCCGCCGTCGATCCTGATGCTCCCGATTCTGGCTCGCGGCCCGGGCGTGAGCGTCACCCGGACGCTGGCCGCGGCGGCGGAGGAATCGATGACCGGATCGGTGCGCACCCTCGCAAAGGCCCAGCCGCGATTCTTCCACCAGTTGAGCAGGTCGCGCTCGTGGCGCAGGCGACTCTCTTCGGTGAGTCGCTGCCCGGTATCTGCCACGATGCTCGCGTGGAGACTCGCCCAAGCCGCCCGCATCTCCTCAGGCAACTGCGATGCGGGGTCGGATTCGCCCCCACCGTCCACCGCAATGGACCGAACTACCACCGGACGACCTTCCCGGATGATGAGATCCACGTCCACCACATTGTCCTTGTCCCGGTAGCGAACCTCGTATCGGACGTCGGTCCCGAGAAACCCGGACTCGGCGTAGAAGCGGCGCAGGCGAGCGACGTCATACTGCAGCTCCAGCGGCGCGAACGGATGAGCGGCGGGATCGGGAACCAGCGGCAACCAGCTCAGCGCATCGCGTATCCCGTAGAAGGCGCCGCGACCGCGAATCCCGATCGCGCGCTCGAGCTCGACCTCCTCGAAGGTCCGGGTATCCGGAAACACGAATCGAACCGAGCGAACCTCGGTGTCTTCATCGAACACGGTGTAGGGAACCTGCGACGAGGCGGTCGGAGGCGCTCCGCAGAATGCGGCAAGGGCGATAATGCCGCCACGGACCTCAGAACGCATAACGGGTCCGGAAGAACCAGCGGAATTCCGCTCCCCCCTGGAGGTTGACCAGCAGCCAGCGATACAGGGAGTACTCCAGCTCGACCTGGGTCCCCTGGTGCTGGTCGTCCAGGCCTTCCTCGCGATCGCCCTTGGTGATCGGCTGCTGGAAGCCGACGTACAGCTTGGGCGAGACGTAGCGGCCCGCGATGACGAGCGTGCCTTTGGCGGGGTCCTGCCGGATCTCGACGACATCGAGGCCGACCTGCTGACCGGCCTCCTCCTCGAGCACATCGCTCAGCGCGCCGACCGCGACTGCGGTGGTCTGGGCCGTGAGCCCCCCATCACTGTCGTCTCCCCCGAAATCCGCCGCGGCGCTGGATGGCCGTCCGGTGATCAGGTACGAGACGATGTCCGTCGTCTCCATCGCCGGCTCGGCGCCGAGCGTGAGCTTGAGGTCCTCGGGTCCTCCCTGCACGTCCAGGGTGATGGCCACCTCGGCGGCACCCGGATCCTTGTATGCGGGGACCTCGTAGCGGGCGGAAATATTCGCCCGCCACCCCATCATCGGGCCGTTGAAGGTGATGGTGCCTTCTTCGATGGCGAATTTCTTGCCGAACTGTTCGACGGAGCTGCGGTTCGGATTCACTTCCACGGTCCCGAAGAGCTGGAGCGAATCCCCTGCCTGCTTCCGCACATCGAGCGAGCCGCCCAGAAGAATGTTCACCTGTGGACGAGTGCTCCGGCGCAGCCAGACATCGCCGCCAATGCGCACGTTCAGGTCGATGGCCAGCGGCGTCAGCAGGTCGCCCGCGGCCCGCACGCTTCCGCGCCGATAGCCGAAGTACGATTCCAGCATCGCGTAATCGCGGTCGGTGAGCGTGACCGGTCGCACCGAGGGATTCTGGCCGACCTGGTTGGCGAAGACGTCGGTCTTCTCGATGGTGAGGCTGCCGGTCACCCGCGGCTTCTCAAGCGTGCCGGTGACCTCGGCGTCACCCTTGAGACCCAGCCGGATAAGCTCGTTCTTGATCGCGCGGAAACTGGCGAAGTGAACCTTGAGATCGAGCTCGGGGTTGTCGAGCGGGCGGAGCAGCAGGCTTCCGTCGAGTGTGGCTGAGCCATCCGCTTCGGCGTGCCAGGATTGCACCACCAGCCGGTCGCCGGTCAGCGAGAGCTGGCCGGCCACATCGTGGTAGTCGATGCCTTGGTCAGGAAGGCGGAAGAGTCCCCCCGCCAGTCCCATGGTTCCGGACACTTGAGGCCTGGCGACAGTGCCCTCGATGCGCGCGTCGGCCAGGAGCTGGCCGCCGAGCTGTTCGACGCCGAAGGTCTGAAGCCATGGCGTCATCCATTCGAGGGGGAAGCCTCCCGACTGGATCGCGAGCGACACGGCCTCGCGCTCCCGGTCCGGCGGCGGCTGCTCGTGCGAAAGCCAGAGCCGGTTCGGCACGGTGCCCTGCACCGTGAGCTTTTCACCCTCGGATGGCGTGAACTCCAGGTTCACTCCGAGCTGCGCGCCGGCCGGCCTGGTTTCCAGCCGCGCGGTGAGGTCCTTCATCGCGAGGGTCAGGTCGGTGTGCAGGCCAGGACTGGTAGCCGGTCCGTCGAGCTTCACGGTGCCATTCAGGATGGCATCGAGTCCCTCGAAATCGGCAAACTCGGCGAAGGAAAGGAGGGGAACGGAATCGAGCTGGATGGCGAAATCCTGGGGCCCATCGCGATCGAGGTGGCCTTCGATGGAGATCCGCCGGTCTCCGTGTCGGAGGTCGAAGTCGGTGATGACGACCCGATCGCCCCAGGTGACCGTGGCCGTGTCCGCGAGGGCCCATTCGGTGTCACCGAAGGCAAACCCGAACCCGCTGAAGAAGATCTTTCGTTCGCCGGCGACGCCATTGCCCGCGAGTGTGGCCGTGTGGTTGTTGTCACGCCTCGCCGTGACCGTGAATCCGAAACCATTGCTGTCGCTCTCGAGTGTGGCCTCCAGCCGTTCCAGCTCGACGCGGTTGTACGCCACTCGCAATCCGGTGAGCGTTCCGTTGACGTCGGAGATGCCGGTCCGGCTCCACGCCGCGCCGCCGGTGAGGTCGAGCGAATCGGCGCCGCCGACGCCGGCGATGAGTCCGCCGAGGCTCACGCGGCCGCTGACCTGCACCTTTTGCTCGGCATGCCAGGCTCGAATATCGATTTCGCCCATGCGCGTGCTGAGCGGATCGATGCCGAACATCCCGCCGAGCGTGACTGGAGCGGCGGTGTCGGCCACCAGCCGGATCCGGATCGTGTCACCGGCACCGGCAGGGGAGTCCCGCAGTGAGGTCTGGCCGGCTCCTCCACCATCGAGCAGGTTGGATCGGACCACGAGCGTATCGAGCGTGAGGCGCGCATCCGCAATGCGTGCGTCCACCAGCATGGAGTCGAGCCGTGCGGCGCCCCACCGGCCAGACACATTGGCGTTGGTCTCCCAGCGCATGGTCTCGACCTGAGTACCCTGCCCCGCGAGATGGATCTGACCAGCGGCGCCAGCGTCTACGCTGTCCGCGATCAGCCGGCCCAGATCAGGAAGGTTGAAGCGGCCGTCGAGTGTTGCGCTTCCTACAGTCCATGAGGTGTCGACTTGGGCCTGGCCGGCAAGCGTCACGCTGCCTTCTCCGGTCCGGGCTATCGCATCGACCTTCACCAGTTGGCCCGAGACACCGAACTCTGCGTGCAGGGAATCGAGCCGGCCGCGACGAAAGGGACCGGCATCGAGATCGATGCGTCCGGTCACCTGCGGCAGCGAATCGGGGGGCAGCGTGCCACGGACGGCCAGGACCCCCGACAGTGGGTCGCGCACCTGGCCGCGGGTCAGTGAGTCGATGACAATCCCGTCGAATCGCATCCGCTCCAGGTCGAACCGGGGAATCGAGTCAAGCGGCCGGGCCGACGCAGCGAGCTGGATGTGGCCCTCGAGTGCCCGGAGGTTTCCATTCATCGTGAGCAGGCCACGCGCAAGATCGAATTCCACGCGACCGGGTCCGAGTGAGACTGTGCCTGAGGTGGACTGCTCGAGGTCGAGCGCGCCGCGGGCGGTCATTTTGTCGACCGGACCAGGAACGACGTGAGCCCGCACGGTTCCATTCAGTTCGGAGGGCGGCATCCCGGCCGACGCAGCCTTGAGGTCGAGACCCTGGAATGCGAGGCGGACCTCGGCTTCGCGGTTCCGCCACTCCAGATGCGCGTTGAGGCTGTCCATCACC
>DATEOL010000069.1:0-6646 GCA_035274025.1 Gemmatimonadales bacterium
GCAGTCGGAGCCATGGGCGGTGCAGGGACGGTTCAACCACTACCGGTTCGACATGAACCGGGATTTCCTCGCCCAATCGCAACTCGAGACTCGGGCGCTGGCCGGCCTCATGCGGAAGTACCGTCCCCAGCTCGTCGTGGACCTGCACAGCACGGTGAGCCAGTACTTCTTCCCACCGACGGCGGCGCCGATGAACATCAACCTCGGCCCCTGGCAGTCGAAGTGGGAAGAGAAATTCGGCCGCGCGAACGCCGCGGCCTTCGACCGCCACGGCTGGCAGTACTATGTGCGTGACGTCTTCGACTACTTCTACCCGGGGTACGTCGACCTGTGGCCGTCGCTCACCGGCGCGACCGGCATGACGTTCGAGACGGACGGCGGGCCGGAGATCAGGCTGCGCAAGGAAGACGGCTCGGTGACGACCTTCACCGACGGGATCGCGCATCATTTCACCGCGTCGCTGGCCACGCTGGGCGCGCTCGCCGCGGGCCGGGAGGACCGACTCAAGGATTACTACGACTTTCACGCATCGGGGATGTCGGAAGCGCGGACCAGGTCGTTCAAGCGGGTCGTGATCGCTCCCACCGGTGATCCCGACCGAGCCCTTCGGGTCGTGACGCTGCTTCGGAACGCGGGGATCGAAGTACAGCGGACCAGTACGGCGTTCACCTCGGCGACTGCGCACGATTACATGGCCGCAACCACGGGTCGACGAACCTTCCCCCCGGGAAGCTGGGTGATCGACCTCGCGCAGCCGGAGGCGAGGCTCGCCACGGCGCTGCTCGAGCCGCGAGCCATGCTCGACTCCATGTTCATCCGGAAGCAGCTCGACCGGTTCGAGCGGAACCGCCGGCGGGGCGAGGAAGCAACGCGGGAGTTCTACGAGTTCTACGACATCACCGCGTGGTCCTTGCTCTATACCTTCGGCCTCGACGCGGCCTGGACCGAGGATGTGGTGGCGGTCCAGGGCGATGCGGTTGGCGATGCCCCCGAGCGTGCGGCGGGCAGCGTGAGCGCCCGGGCGCAATCGGGCTATGTATTTCCGGGAGGCCGCGAAGCCAGCGCAAGGCTCGCGATGTACCTGCTCCGCGAGGGATTCCGGGTGGTCGCCTCCACCACCACACTCATGGCGGACGGGACGCACTGGGCCGCCGGGACCTACATCGCGCGGGTCCAGCGAAACCCTGCCACGCTGCACGACCGGATTCGCGAGCTGGCGACGCGCACCGGTGCGCAGGTGACGGCGGTGCGCTCCGCCTTTCCCGACAGCGGAATGGGCATTGGCAGCGAGCAGACCACCGCGCTCAAGACGCCGAAGGTCCTGCTCGCCGCGGGGGACGGCGTCTCGCAAACCTCGTTCGGCGATGTGTGGTACTACATGGAGCGCGAGATCGAGTACCCGCTAGTGCCGGTCGATCTCTCCCGCCTCGGTGTCGTCAACCTCTGGGACTACAACGTGCTGATCCTGCCCGAGGGATCGGGCGGTACGATGCTGCGACGACTCGGCAGTGCGGACCGCATCAAGCGCTGGGTGCAGGAAGGTGGAAGCATCATCGCGTTCGGTCCCGCGATCTCGCTTCTCACCAGCAAGGATGTCGCGCTTTCGACCGTGGGCATCGTGGGTGAAGGCGATTCAGCCAAGCCGGCCCGCGCGACGAAGGACAGCACGCCAGCGGACACGACCTTGAGCGCCTCCGCGCGTCCCGGACCACCGCTGGTCTCCGCCACGGCTCCGGGACAGGGCCGTCCCGAGGGACTGCCTGGCCTCATCGCGCGGGGAACGCTCGATCGCAGCCACTGGCTTACCTACGGCTATGAACGCGACCAACTCCCGGTCCAGGTGTCGAACGATTTCCTGGTGGCCTCGAAGAAAGGGGACAATCCGGTATCGTTCGTGGGGAAGGACCTCGTCCTCGCCGGGTTCGCCTGGCCGAACAACACCGAACGCTTGCTGGCCGGGACGGCCTGGGCGGTTGTCGAGAACGTGGGCCAAGGGAAGGTGATCCTGTTTGCCGATAATCCGTTGTTCCGCGGCTTCTGGAGAGGGACGGCGAACCTGTTCTTGAACGCCTTGCTGTTTGGCCCCGGTCGGTAACAGAAAGTGCAGACCGCAGATTGCAGATCTCAGAAGTAGATGTGTGCCTACTTCTACCTCTGAGATCTCCGATCTGCAATCTGCCTTTGCTTTTATCGGACTAGCCTCAGCACTATATTGGGCATGCCCCAGGTCCGAAGGGCACTGGCGCGCGAATCGCGTCAGGACCTTGCCGGTAGCAGCGCTAAGCGATGTCCAGAGTCGCTTCGGGGTGCCTGGGGTACCGGGGCGGGGCAAGACCCCGCTCCTT
This sequence comes from Gemmatimonadales bacterium, assembly GCA_035274025.1. Taxonomy (GTDB): domain Bacteria; phylum Gemmatimonadota; class Gemmatimonadetes; order Gemmatimonadales; family GWC2-71-9; genus SZUA-320. The sequence goes on from DATEOL010000069.1 coordinate 2,346, forward strand.
CATGACCGGAGATTCGTGATGTTCCAGCGTTCGTACGCCTACCCGAGCCGCTACCCGACCCGCACCACGGGCCGGGGCCGGAGGCGTGCGACACCGAAGTAGTCGCAGCGCAGTCCGAAGCCCTCGCGGCCCGTGGAACTCTCCACGGGCCGCTTTCTTTTTTCCGAGAGGATGCCATGCAGCACGACGCGACGATCGAACGGACGGAGAGCCTTCCCCTCACGGTGCAGGAGTGGAACCGGTACACCCCGGAACAGCACGCCGTGTGGGGCCTGCTCTACGCGCGCCGCATGGCGACGCTCAGGGACACGGCGAGCAGGGTGTTTCTGGAAGGCGCGGCGACCATCGGGCTCGAGAAAGACCGGGTGCCCGACGTCGCGCGCATCAACGCGAGACTGCGTCCCCTGACCGGATGGTGCGCCATTCCGGTCGAGGGATTCCTGCCCGCCGCGCAATTCTTCCAGTGCCTCGCGGTGCGGCGGTTCCCGACGACAATCACCGTCCGGGCCCGCGAAGCCATCGACTACGTCCCCGAGCCCGACATCTTCCACGATGTCTTCGGACATGTGCCGTTGCACGCCAATCCGGTCTTCGCCGCCGTCCTCCAGCGACTGGGAGAGCTTGGCTCCGCCGCACGAAGCGAGCAGGCACTTCGGGAGGTGACGCGGCTCTTCTGGTTCACGGTCGAATTCGGCCTGGTGCGCGAAGGGGGCGGGACCCGGATCTACGGCAGCGGGCTGATTTCATCGCACGGCGACGCGGCGAAAGCCCTCGGTCCGGACTGTGACCGGCGGCCCTTCCGGCTCAAGCACGTCCTGGCGCAGCCGTTCGAGATCGATGATCTCCAGCCGGTGCTCTTCGTGCTCGACTCGTTCGAGCAGCTTTTCGACGCGGTCGCGTCGCTCTGACGGGAGGGCGGGACGGCGGGACGGCGGGTGGGTAGATTTGCGGTATGGAGACCTCCCGCCTGCCCGACGTCCCAACCTCCCGTCCATGATCGCGCTCGCCCGAAAGTACCGGCCCCGCCGCTTCAGCGACCTGCTGGTGCAGGATCACGTCGCGGCCGCGCTTCGGGGCGCCGTCGCGGCGCGCCGGGTAGGACACGGGTATCTGCTCACCGGTCCTCGCGGCGTCGGGAAGACCACCGCCGCGCGTATCCTGGCGATGGCCCTCAACTGTGAGCGCCAGGACCCGAAGAAGCCGAGCGGTGAACCGTGCGGTGAGTGCACGAGCTGCGAGCGAATCTGGAGCGGCGCCGCGAGCCTCGACGTGGTGGAAATCGACGCGGCGAGCAATCGCGGCGTCGATGACGCGCGCGAGCTCCGTGAACGGGCGATGTATGCGCCCTCACAGGCGGGACACCACAAGGTCTACATCGTCGACGAAGCGCACATGCTCACGCGCGAGGCGTGGAATGCGCTGCTCAAGATCCTCGAGGAGCCGCCGCCGGGCGTCGTCTTCGTGTTCGCCACCACCGAGCCGCAGAAAATTGCCAACGCGGCGGCTCCGGTGATGTCCCGTCTCCAGCGCTTCGACTTCAGACGGATCGGTCCGGCCCCGATCCGCGAGCGCCTCAAGGCGGTGCTCGCCGCCGAGAAGCTCACCGCCGAGGATGATGCGCTGCTCATCATCAGCCGCCACGCCGACGGCGGAATGCGCGACGCGCTTTCGGTGCTCGATCAGTGCCTGAGCTTCGGTGGCTCGCACGTCACAGCCGAGCAAGTGCGCGAGGTACTTGGCATCGCGGACGACGAGCTCTATGCAACCGCACTCGCGCTGGTCGCGGATGCGAACCCGGCCGGCGTATTCCCCCTGGTCGACCGGCTGGTCGATGCGGGATCCGACCTCACGGAATTCGTGGGTGGCCTTGCCGAGGTGCTGCGAGCCCTCCTCGTTGCCCAGCTCGGCGGGACGCCGCCCGACCTCACGGAGCGGATGGAGCAGACGATCGCAGCCGCGAAGCAGAAGCTCGCGCCGGAGGACGCGGTGCGAATGCTCCGGATTCTCACCGAAACCGAGGCCGCCGTTCGGCGGAGCGCGAATCCAAGGCTCGCGCTCGAGAGCCTGCTGCTGCGCTGGGCGGTGATGGATCGCACGGTCAACCTCGAAGCGGTGCTCAGGCGGGAAGGCGGGACGACGGGAGGGCGGGAGGAGGCGCCCCTGACGCGTCCCGGTCCTCGGAAGGTCCATATCGTTACCGAAGAGCCCGGAGTGGTGGGATCGGCGCAGTCGCCTCCCGTCGTCCCGCCTTCCCGCCCTCCCGGCCGAGCTCCGGAGTTCACCGTAGCAGGAATCCAGGCCTTGTGGCCCGAAGTTGTCGAAGCGGGCCGCGCCGAGAGTCGCTTTCTCGCCGAGGCCCTCGCGGGCTGCACGGTCGTGAGCGCGACGCCGCCCAACGTGGTCGTACGGCTCGCCGTGGATCAGGCACACCTGCTCGCCTCGATCGAGAAAGGACGCCGCTCGGTCGAAGCGTACCTCCAGGTCCGCCTCGGCGTGCCGGTCACCCTGACGGTTGAAACCGACCCTCCGCCCGGGGGTGGAGAACGCCCCAAGCGGATGTCGGAAGCGTCCCTGCGGACCGAGCGGCTCAAGGGCCTCCGGGGCACCGATCCCGCGCTCGATACCGCGGTGGATGAGTTAGATTTGGAGATCGTGGACGAGCGTCCTCCGGCCGGCGGGCGTTGAGTCACGAGTCGCGATTCGCGGGTCATGAGAGGGCAGGAAATTGGCGGACTTACAGCATCTCTTTCAACTCGGCCAGCAGGTCCAGGGCCGGTTGCAGCAGCTTCAGTCGGAACTTGCCGGGCGCACGGTGGAGGCGTCCGCAGGGGCGGGGCTGGTGCGGGTTCAGGTGGATGGTCGCGGTGCGGTGCGCTCGCTGCACATCGAGCCCGAGGCGTTCGATGGCCGGGATCCGGAGCTTCTCGCCGACCTCATCCTTTCCGCCGTTGCCGAGGCGCAACGGCGTGCAGCGGACCTGGTCCAGGCGGAGATGCGCAAGGTGCAGGATCCGTCGTACGGCTCGGCGACGTGACCGGTGGGGGCGATTGACGATCTCGTCTCCGAGTTCGCCCGGCTTCCCGGCATCGGACGGAAGACAGCCCAGCGCCTGACCTTCTACCTTCTTCAGCAACCCCCGGAGCGCTCGGCGCGGCTTGCCGAGAACCTGCGTACTGTTGCCGAGCGCGTACGGCCCTGTGTCGAGTGCGGCAATCCGACGGAGGCCGATCGCTGCGAGGTGTGCAGCGATCCGCGTCGTGATGCGACGCTGCTCTGCGTGGTCGAGGAACCCGCGACGGTACTGGCGATGGATCGCGCCGGTTACCGGGGACGTTACCTTGTGCTCGGCGGCAGACTCTCACCCCTCGACGGTGTGGGGCCCGACGACCTGCGGATCGACCTGTTGATGCAGCGGGTATCGGACGGCAGTGTGCGCGAGGTGGTGCTCGCCACCAATCCGAGCATCGAAGGGGAGGCGACCGCGACCTACGTCCAGCAGCTGCTCGTCGGACGGGAAGTCCGGGTCAGCCGGCTGGCGAGAGGACTGCCGGTGGGCGGTGACCTGGAATACATGGATGGAGCGACGTTGAGCCACGCATTTGACGCGCGACGGGAGGTGGGATGAGGGGGATCGGCGGAGCGGCGGATCGGCGGAGGACCCGGCAATGAGGCGGGGATTGCTTGCCGTGGCCGCGGTCGTCGCCGGAGTGACCCTGGGTTGGGTCACGGCCGGTCGGGTGGAGCGTCACTACCGTCGTGACCTCTTCCATCCCCGGGCGCATCGCCGTCTCGCCGCGCTGGGTTGGCTCGAGGGGCAGCCCGGCGCGGAAACGCTGCGGCTTCTCCGGGACTATCTGGTCTGGGAACGGGTCCCGCTGCTGCAGCGGCGGGCCGGAGGACTCCTCCGCCGTTTCGAGGCCACGCTCTGATGACTGGAGCGTCGACCTGGTCCCTCGGAGAAGCTGACGCCCGCAGGATCCACGCGGTGCTCACCGCGTTCCTTCGCGAAGCCAATGCGCGCACGGCACTGCTGGTCGATCGGAACGGCCAGATGCTGGCCTCCGCGGGCGACCCCCCACTCTTCGATCACGTCGCGTTCGCGTCGCTCACCGCCGCGGATTTCAGCGCCAACGACCAGCTCGCCCGCATGCTCGGCGAGTCGGAGTTCGGCGCCCTGTTCCACCAGGGCGAGCGGGAATCGCTGTACCTCGCGGATGTCGCGCGACGCGTGATCCTGGTGGTGCTGTTCGACAACCGCACGACACTCGGGCTGGTCAAGCTCCGGGTGCGCCGTGCGGTGC
>DATEOL010000070.1:0-4463 GCA_035274025.1 Gemmatimonadales bacterium
CGGCTCCCTCCGGGTCGATGCCCACCCCAACGGCGGCATCAGCGTCATCGGGTGGGACAAGTCCGAGGTGAAGGTCGTGGCCCGAGTCTCCGCCTGGGCCGGCACCGAGGATGAGGCCCGGGACATCGCCTCCCAGGTGAAGGTCGAGACCAGCGAGACCGAGATCCGCTCGACCGGCCCCACTCTCCGCAGCCGCCGCGGCTGGTCGGTGAGCTACGAGATCTGGGCTCCCGCGAAGACCGATCTTCGGCTTTCATCGACCAATGGCGGGCTCGATGTCGAAGGCATCCGGGGCCGTCTCGATCTCGAGACCACCAACGGCGGGATCTCGCTGCTGGCCGTGGCCGGTGACGTAAACGCCGAGACGACCAACGGTGGGATCAACGTCGATCTCGAGGGCACTCGGTGGGACGGCGCCGGACTCACTGCCCGTACCACCAACGGCGGCGTGAGGCTTCGGGTGCCGGAGGGCTTCAATGCCGATATCGAGGCCGCGACGACCAACGGCGGGATGGACTTCGAGTTCCCGGTGACCATCCAGGGCCGGCTCAATCGCCGCATCACTACCAAGCTGGGCGACGGTGGGCCGCCGATCCGGTTGGAGACGACGAATGGCGGGGTGACGGTGCGACGCCGATAGTCTACTGTCTACTGTTTACTGTCTACTGTCTACTGTCTACTGTCTACGGGCGAGAGGCGCATACCTTTCGCCCTTCGCTTTTCCACCTGTCTACCGTAGGTCTACCGTAGACCGTAGACCGTAGACCGTCGACCAAATGCCGAGATTCCAGCCACTCACCACCTACCGCGAGTACCCGCCCGCCGAGATGCAGCGTCGCGCGGAAGAATTCCGTGCCGAGCTCATGCGTCGTCGCACCGTGCGCCAGTTCAGTGACCGGCCGGTGCCACGCGAGCTGATCGAGACCTGCCTCCTCGCCGGCGGCACCGCGCCGAGCGGGGCGAACCTCCAGCCCTGGCACTTCGTGGTCGTTGGTGACGCGGCGACAAAGACGCGCATCCGGGAAGCGGCCGAGGTGGAGGAGCGGGACTTCTACCATCACCGCGCGCCGACGGAGTGGCTCGAAGCCCTCGCCCCGCTCGGCACCGACGAGCACAAGCCCTACCTCGAGGCCGCGCCCTGGCTGATCGCGATCTTCGCCGAGCGCTACGGAATCAGCGCGAAGGGGGAGAAGTTCTCACACTACTACGTGCAGGAATCGGTGGGCATCGCGACCGGATTCCTGATCGCGGCGCTGCATCACGCGGGACTCACCAGCCTCACCCACACGCCAAGCCCGATGGGATTCCTGAACGTGGTGCTCAACCGGCCGGCGCACGAGAAGCCGTTTCTGCTGCTGGTCGTGGGGTATCCGGCGCTGGATGCCGTTGTGCCGGACATCGGAAAAAAGGGAATAGGGGAGATTGCGACATTTATCTGAGGGAAACAGCCATTCCAGATTCCAGATTTCAGATTCCAGATTTCAGATGGTGGGTCAAATCTGGAATCTGAAATCTGGAATCTGGAATCTGAAATGGCTGTCTACTTCCAGCGAAAAAGCTTGAGCGCGACCACGAAGCTCAGCACCAGCCATCCTCCCATTACCAGGAGCTCCTGCCCGAGCCCCACGAGTGGTGTTCCTTCCAACATCACGGACCGAAGCGCATTCACCGACGCCGTGAGTGGCAGCGCCTGGATGAAGGGCTGCATCGCGTCGGGGAAGTTCGAGGAATTGAAGAACACGCCCGAGAAGACCCACATCGGCAGCATCACCAGGTTCATGATGCCGGAGGCGCCCTCGATCGTCTTGGGTCGCGCCGCGATCAGGAGACCGATGCCGCCGAACATCGCCGCCGAGAGGAATGACACCAGGGCGAGCGTGCCGATGGACCCGCGAAGCGGCACGCCGAAGATCAGCAGGCCGGTCCCTACCAGCATCGCCACCTCGAGCACCAGCCAGATGAACCGCGAAAGCCCAAACGACGCGAGATAGTGGGAGCGCGACATCGGCGTCGCGATCAGCCGCTTGAGCAGCTTCTTTCGCCGCTGGTCCACGATGGCGAAGCCCACGCCCCAGATGCCGGTGCCCATCAGGTTCATCCCCAGCATCCCGGGAACCAGGAAATCGATGTAGCGCGAGCCGCGTTCCCGGACCTGTTCCTCGTTCACCACGAGCGGATCGGCGCGGCCGGCGCCGCGCTGCAGAATGTCGTCCGCCATTGACCGCGCGACCCGCGATTCCGGGCGGGTGTCATCGAAGCGATAGGTGATGCCGCTCTCGCCCGGAATGACGAGCACCGCGATCTTCGCGGTCCGGAGCGACTGCGCCGCGCCGCTGTCGCTGAGCTGCTGCACCACGACGCGCTTGTCCGCGCCGAGGGTCGCCGCGACCGCCGCGGCCCGAGGCCCATCGAGCACGCCGATCTTCACCTGCTCCGGCGCGCGGGTGCGGAACGCGAGTCCCAGGCCCGCCGTGAGCAGGACCGGGAAGATGAACACCCAGAACAGCGCCTCCGGTTCGCGGAGGAACTCGAGGAAACGGACCTTGGTGAGCTGGAAGAGCGGATGATCCTCGAGCGACCGGCGCGGTTCAGACATCGCGGAGGTGCCTGCCGGTCCGGGAGACGAACACATCCTCGAGCGTAGGCGCGTGGGTACGCAGCTCGGTGAGCGGCACGCCGTTTCGCTCGAGCAGGGAGAGCAGCGAGGGTACCACCGTGTGGAGCTCCGCCACCTGGAGGCGCCACCGGCCGTCCTCGTGCCGCACCCCGACCACGCCGCCGAGATGCGCGAGATCGGACTCGGCGACGGTGGAACCTTCGCCCACCCCGAACTCCACGACATACTGCGCGCCCAGCGTGGCGATCAGCTCGTTGGGAGTCCCCAGCGCGATCACCTTGCCGTGGTCGACGATCGCGACCCGGTCGCAGAGCCGCTCCGCCTCTTCCATGTAGTGCGTGGTGATGAGCACCGTCCGGCCCCGGGTGCGGAACGTCTCCATCAGCTCCCAGAGCTGCCGGCGCGACTGCGGATCGAGGCCGGTGGTCGGCTCATCGAGGAAGAAGAGCTCGGGGTCGGAGACCAGGGCGAGCGCCAGGGCGAGCCGCTGTTTCTGTCCCCCCGAGAGCTGGCCGACCCGGCCCTTCCGCTTCTCGCCGAGCTGCACGGAGTCGATCACCTCGCTGGCGGGGCGGGCGTTCCGGTAGAAGCTCCGGAACAGGTTCACCGTCTCCTCGACCGTGATCTTCTCTGCGAGCTGGGTTTCCTGCAGCGAGATGCCGATCCGCTCCTGCAGCTCGAGCGGATTGGCGTTCCACTGCATCCCCAGCACCTCGACTTCGCCGGCGTCGGGCGTGTTCAGCCCCTCGCAGATCTCGATCGTCGTGGTCTTCCCGGCACCATTGGGACCCAGCAGGCCGAAGCATTCACCAGCCCGGACTTCGAGATCGAGCCCGTCGACGGCCCGCACGTCTTCGTAGTTCTTCCGCAGCCCCGCAAGCCGAATGGCGGATTGCATTTGGAACATTTCTTGGGATGCCCAGGTTGTTTGCGATCGGACGGGAAGTCGGGAAGAAGCTCCTCCCGCCCTCCCGTCTTCCCGCCGTTTAGACGGTCTCGCTTTGGCGCGGCGTCGAAAGTAGTCGTTCGGCGAAGTCGAGTCTCGACTCCAGCTCGGCGACCCGGTTCTCCAGCGCGACGATCGAATCGTCGCGACTCGCCAGCTCTGACTCGAGCGCGGCGAGTCGCGATTCCTCCTGGCGCGACAACCGGCGCCGGTTCCGGCCACCCCAGCCAAAGCTCGAGAACACCGCGAAGCACACTATCAGCGCGATCCACGACATGTGCTGCCTCCCGCGAGGTCAGGTTTCCTGCGCCCGCAAGTTCCGGATCTGCTCGGCTGCCTCATTGAGGATCTCGACGATCCGCTTGGTGCGCTCGTCGTTGGATCCGTGCTTCCAGGCGTCACGCCACGCCAGCGCAGCGAGGCGGGTGAACGACTGGCTCAGCTCGCCCATGGTGCCGCCCGCGAAGTCGCGCACCGTCTCACGCACCCGGTCGAACATCTCGTCGATGGTGTCGCGATGCTCGTCGAGGAAGGCCTCGCCTTCCGCGGTGATGTGGTAGGTCTTGCGGCCCTCGGTCTCGACGACCCGCACGAACCCCTGGTCCTCCAGCAGCTGCAGGGTGGGGTAGACGGTGCCGGGTGACGGGCTGTACCAGCCACCGAACCGCTCCTCCAGCGCCTTGATGATTTCGTATCCGTGGCGCGGCTTCTCGCGAAGGAGGCGCAGGATGACGTACTTCATTTCGCCGGACTCGAAGACCTGACCGCGGCGCCACCGCTTGCCATGCCGCATGCCGGCGTTCCAATCCCGCTGCCACTTGGCGGCCCACTCATCGGGGTCCCAAGTGCCGAAGATGTCCGAGAACCAATCACTTTTCCTGGGGCACATATCCTACTCCT
>DATEOL010000071.1:0-3382 GCA_035274025.1 Gemmatimonadales bacterium
ACCAGCAGCGTCGCCTCGCTGCCTTCCGTCATTCCCCATGTCCGCCCGAAGAATTTGCCGGCGATCGTCGTCGAGGCGGCGAGGGCTTCCCACGGCGTCAGCCCCGCCTCGACGAACAAGGCCAGCTCCCGGTGGACCGAGTATCCCTGGAAGATCGCGGGGTTCCCGCCGTCGGTACCGGTGAGCATAGGCACCCCGGCGCGATGGAGTGTGCCGACCGCCGTGAGGTTTCCCGGTCCGATCCGGCGCTGCCAGGCGAGCCAGCCGCCCATCCGGCTGGTGTCGGATGGTGCCTTCCGGTACCCGTCCACGATCGCCTTGCTCGCGACCGATGCGAGGAGTGGCGAATCGAGCAGGGCAGGGTTGCCGAGGTAGCGAGCCCAGTCTCCTTGCACCGCGAGCGTCGGGATGTGATAGGTACCGCGCGAAGCCACCAGCGCAGGCAGGTCGGCGGGGACGTCTCCCGACGGTGTATGGGTGACTGCTGCCGCGCCTGCCTCCACCGCATCGCGCAGGTCCTGCCAGGTTCCGATATGGACCACGGTCTTGAGCCCATGCTCGCGTGCCGTCGAGACCACCGCCGCGAGCGTCGCCTTGTCGATCGACGGCATCGAGCGGCCGCCATAGACCTCGTGATCGTAGACCACCTTCACGACGTCAGGCTTCTTGGCGGCCAGTTCGGTCACCTCGCGCCGCGCCTCCTCCGGCGTGTTGACGAGCCGGGTCGGGACACCGTACTCCGAGCAGTGACCCCTCGTCGCCGTGAGGCAGGGACCGGCCGCGAGAATCTCGGCGCCCGGCACGGTGCCCGCGCGCTGACGGTTCCTGAGGGCGAGGATTGAATCCTCGGGACTGAAGAGATCGAGGAAACGCGCGACCCCGGACTGGAGATCGACCCGGGCGACACCCGCGGTTCCCAGGAACTGCGGCGGCCCGGCCGCTCCCGCGTTTCCGAACGAATGGGTGTGCACGTCGGTGAGCGCCGGGATCACGTACCGCCCCCCGGCATCGAGCTCGCTGCCGGTGAAGCTCGCCGGCTTCTGACTGGGGAATCCGGCAATCAGGCCGCCGCGGATGAGGATGTTGCCCGCGACTTCGGTCTTCGCGGCCGGGTCGAGGATCCGGGCGTTGCGGATGTACAGGTCCTGGGCCTCAACCTCAGTCGAGGTGAGCAGGGCGAGGAGGAAGAGGAGAGGGCGCATTTCGAATGATACCCGCGGAAACCGGGGCACGCCCGGCCGGAAGGACTACATTTTCTCGATGCCTACCGCCTTCCTTGCCGCGGCGCTCCTAACGATCCTCGCCGCCTTCCCGTCCAGGGTGAATGCGCAGGGGCCGGCCATCGTCTACGGCACCAGGGTGCGGGTCACCACGACAACAGAGCCCACTACGCGGATCGGCCGGTTCCGCGGCCAGGATGCCGCCGCCATCACTCTCCAGGTCGACACCAGCAGCTACCGGATCCCGCGCGAGACCATCTCGAGGATCGAACAGAGCATGGGCAGGAAGCCCAACGTGACCACCGGCATCATCGGCGGACTGCTCGGCGCCGGCATCGGCGGCGCGCTCGGCTGCCTGGCCAACAAGGACGACTACGGGGTCTACTGCGGCGGGCAGGATGACACCAAGGTGATCGTCGGCGCCGTGCTCGGAGGGCTGGCCGGTGCCGCGACCGGCGCTTTGCTCTTCAAGCGGGAACGGTGGAGTACAGTTCGAATGTGAGTCCAGGCCTGCCTGTCAGCCCGCCCGCCCGTCCGCCCGCCTGTAACGGAAGTCGCAGTGCGATGCGCCGCTGAGCAGCGTCTGGGTGCGCGTGAGCTGCACCAGGGGATTGAATCCCTCGATCAGGGCGCCGTCCCTGCCGCAGGAGAGGATCGCGCCGAGCTCGGGAATGTCGAGCTCGCGATACATTTCCGCGTAGCGGCATCGCGTGACGTTGTAGGAGAGCGCCACGTCATTCTGCTCCAGCACATCCATCTCGAGCGCCCCGTCCGCCTTCCAGCGGTCCAGTGTCCCGGCGAGGTCGGCGGGCGAGTTGCCGTCGCACGTCGCCGCCATCGCGGCTCCCTGACTCTTCGCGATCTCGATGATCACCTTGCCGAGGACCGCGTGGACTCGTTGCTGGCCGAATTCCGCGGCCATGGCCTTGATCACCGGCGCCAGGATTCGCGCTTCGATCGTGCGGCGCTTGAGAACGCCGATAGCGTTGAGCTCGACATCCGATGGGACGGACATTTTCGTGCCTTCCGGGGTTCCGCGTCAAGCATACCTCCCAGCGAGGGCCCTCGCCTCCCTGCGCGAGACTCGGGATGACCAGCGCACCCCCAAGCGCTAGCTTTCGTCGATGATCCGAGTCACCGGTCTCTTCCGCTATCCGATCAAGTCCTGCGCCGGCATTTCCCTCGACTCCGCGCTCCTCGACCACCGCGGCATCGAGTACGACCGCCGCTGGATGGTGGTGGACGCGATGGGCGTGTTTCGGACCCAGCGCGAATTGCCGCGGATGGCGCTGATCCACCCGCGCATTTCCGGGGAGGGCCTGACGCTGATGGCCGATGGAATGCCCGATTTGTCGATTCCTCTCACGTCTCACGGCTCACGTCTCACGGTCGGTGTCTGGAACGACGAAGTGCGGGCGATCGACCAGGGTGAAGCGGTCGCCGAGTGGCTGACCCGTTTCCTCGCCGAGCCACTGAGGCTGGTGCGGTTCGACGATACCGAGGACCGTCGGGTGGAGGAGGCCTTCGCCGTGCGCCCCGGGGACCAGGTCGGATTCGCCGACGCCTATCCACTCCTGATCGGCAATGAGGCCTCGCTCGCCGACCTCAACACCAGGCTCGCCGAGGTCGTGCCGATGAAACGTTTCCGTCCCAACATCGTGGTGACTGGTGCGGAGCCCTACGCCGAAGATCGCTGGGGCCGCATACGGGTGGGCGAGGTGGAAGTCGCGGTGGTGAAGCCATGTGCCCGCTGCGCCATCACGACGGTCAATCCGGAGACCGCGGAAAAGGGTAAGGAGCCGCTTGCCATGCTCGCGAAGTTCCGTCGAGCCGAAGGTGGAGTCATGTTCTGCGAGAATGCGATCCACCTGGAGCTCGGCACGCTGCGGGTTGGCGACACCGTCACGGTCGAAGCAGCCCGCGAGACCGTGTTCCCGTTCATCACGAGCCAGCCGGCGTGACGGGCCTGTTCGACGGGCTGCTGAAGGGGATCCGGCGGACGGACTGGGTCGCCCCCGGTGACCTCGGGAAGAAACTGGAAGCCATCATCAGGGCGTGGTCCGATTCCGCGTTTGACCGTGCCGAGTACGAACGCCTTCTCACCGAGCTGGATGAGTGGGCGTACTGGATCTACACGGCGCCAACGGGCCCCCTGCTGGACA
>DATEOL010000072.1:0-2437 GCA_035274025.1 Gemmatimonadales bacterium
TCCGGGTCGACCGGGCGGCGCGAGGCGATGTCGGCGTAGCCATATCCCTTCTGGAGCACGACCTGGCTGTCCTTCACGACGACGACTACGGCGCCCGCCAGGTGGGCTTCCGCGAGGGCTCGCATGAAATAGCCGTCGAGCCAGGGCTCGAGGTCGGCCCTGTCGAGACGCGGACCGCTCGCCTGGGCCGCGAGGAGCAGTGCAAAGAGCAGGGAGGTAATCAGTAGTCCAGCGTGCGGGTGATCAGGTTGAACGCGAACGTGAACCAGGTGACCCAGATCATCGCAAGTGCCAGGAGAGCGCTCCCAATCCGGCGCCACCAGCTGGACCGTTCGCGCCAGGCGAGTACAACCCGATAGACCGCGGCGCAGGCACCCGCGATTCCGACAAGCCCGATGAAATGCAGCAGCCTGATCCAGGGGTCCAGCGCGGCGTTGAAGAGATAGAAATGACTGAGGAGGTTGAGCGCGAGAAAGAGCCAGCCCAGCAGGAAAAGCACCATCGCTGCCACGCCAACGCGGACCACCCTCGGTGTCCGAGGCAGGAAGAGCGCCACCAGCATGACGAGAAAGGAAAGGCCAAGGATGGGCAGGTTGAACCCGGCCGATCGCCAATACGGGACCTTGATGAGGATCCCGACCGGGTGATTGTGCAGCGAGATCACCCTCCCGTCCCGTACCCGCATCTCCAGCAGCTCCTTCCCGCCGACTTCGCGCCAGAGAAATGGCCCGATCTCGTGGAAGGTCTTGCGCTCGCCCGTCGGGGGAAGCGGGATGGTGATGGTTCCGTCCGCATTCGCGGTGACCTCGAGCCCGTTGAACATCATGAAGACCGACAGCACACCGTTGAGCCGGCGTGAGGCTTCGTAGCTACCGGCCGCGAGTGCGGCATGCTCCCGCGCGGTCGCCACGGTCGGCTCATTGGGCACGGGGGAAGGGAAGTACCGGTCCATGAAATCGCGGAAGATCGCGTCCCGCAGGTCGTAGACCGCAGTGTTGATCCCGTCCGCGTTGAAGTCCGCGAACAGTCCCACATCCTGATCGAGCAGGAGCTTCAGGTTGCTGTGGACGCCCTTCGTATCGCCGTCGTGCCCGATGACGCGCTGTCCGTTGTAGTCCTCCTGGAAGAACACCAGCGCCATGCCGTTCTGGTGCTCGACCGGGCTGGTCGCCCGGGCGTGCATGAGGCGCGCGGTCTCAGGCTCGAGGATGACGCTGTCGCCGTAGCGGCCGTCGTGGAGGTGGGCGATCATGTAGCGCGCCATGTCGGCCCCGGTGCTGGCAATGCCTCCCGCCCCGCGCGTGTTGGTGAACTCGGTCCGCTGGGCCGGGCCTGATGCCAGGAGGTAGGCCTCGACGCGATCGCGATCGAGCGGTGGTGGGGTGGGCTGCACCGCGCTGGTCCGGTGCATCCCAAGGGGCGTGAAGATGTGGCGCTCGAGGTACTGCTCGATCGGCTCCCCCGAGACTCGCTCCACGATGTACGCCGCGAGGCCGAGCCCGTAGTTGGAGTAGGCCGGCGTATCGCCGGGCGGGAAGATCCGGTTCGGGGTGCGCCGCTTGAGGTACCCGCCGAGGGGGAGGTACCACGCGGGATCGGCGGGCGAGCTGCCCTTCTGCAGGTCGTCGAATCCCGCGGTGTGGGTGAGCAGGTTCCGGAGCGTGATCGGCGCGCCGAAGGCCGGCGGGATCGTGAAGTCGAGGTAGGCGTTGACGTCGCGGTCGAGGTCGAGCTTGCCCTGCTCGACCAGCTGCATGACCGCGGTGCCGGTGAAGGTCTTCGAGATGGAGGCGACGGGAAAGAGCGTCAGCTCCGGGTCGACCAGCCGTTTCGCGGCCACATCCGCGTAGCCATACCCCTTCTGCAGCAGTACCTGGCCGCCCTCGACGACCACGATGACCGCGCCGGCCATGTCGTTCCGCGCCAGCGCGCCGGGGACATACCCGTCGAGCCACGCCTCCAGGTCGGCGCGGGTGAGCGCCGGGGCGGGCGACTGGGCCCCCGCGGCGGGGGCCAACAGGAGCAGGGCGGCGATGGCGGCTCGCGGCATGGCCGGATATTATTCTCATATGAGAGTAATCGCAAACCGCGCCGCGCCGGCCGCCGTGCCGCTCACCGGCATCACGTACTACCTGATGTCGATCGCGAACCTGATCGCGCGAAACACCGCCCACCGCACGTTGCGCGGATCGGGCCTGAGCCTCAACGAATGGCGGGTGCTCCGGTTCGTGGCCCTGGCCCCCGCCGCGCTGGCCAGCGACGTGATCGCCTCTCTCGGCATCGACAAGACCACCGTGAGCCGCGCCATCGCGAGCCTGCGCGCGCGCCGCCTGGTGGTGCTTACACCCAATCCGGAGGATCGCCGGGAGACGCGGCTCTCGCTGTCCGCGGCGGGGCGACGGCTTCACGACCGCTACCAGCCGGTCGACCAGGCCGT
>DATEOL010000073.1:0-3723 GCA_035274025.1 Gemmatimonadales bacterium
GAAATCACGACGCTGTCCACGGGGATTGTTGCCGCCCATCCGGGTGACTACGCCATTCGCGGCATCCAGGCACAGCGTCTCCACGACTGGATGGTCCAGAACGTCCGTCCGGCGCTCCTGTTGATGCTGGGCGCCTCCGCCTTCGTGCTGCTGATCGCCTGCGCCAACGTCGGGAACCTCATGCTCGCGCGCACGGTCGAGCGGCAGCCGGAGCTGGTGGTGCGTACCGCACTCGGTGCTGGCCGCGGCCGCTTGCTGCAGCAGCTAGGACTCGAGAACGCGGTGCTCTGCCTGGCGGGCTGCGCCGCAGGGCTCTTGCTCGCGCGCTGGGGAGTCGATGCGGTGATGGCGATGAACCCCTCCCTCCCGCGCGCGGCCGCAGTCCGCCTCGACTGGAGGATCATCGCGATCGCCGTGGCGCTCACCGCGGGAGTGGCCTGGGTCCTGGCTCTGGTGTCCGGATGGGTCGCGCTGGGTCGCGGCGACTCGATTCGTCCGGTCACGGCGCGCAGTGTGACATCCCGTTCCATGACCGGCGGTCTCGTGATTGCACAGATGGCGCTGGCGTTCATGCTGCTCGTGGGGGCGGGACTCATCACCCGGAGTCTCACGCGGGTGCTGGCGGTGGATCCCGGATTCGAGCCCTCGCGCCTCCTTTCCATGGTGATCGTGGCCTCGGGACCACGCTACCAGGAAGACCAGCAGGTGTGGCAAATGCAGTCCCGACTGGTGGAGGGGATCAAGACCCTGCCGGCTGTCGAGGGGGCTGCGATCGCAAGCCAGATCCCGCTCACCGGCGACGTCGACACCTACGGCGTCACCATCGAGGGCCGTCCGCTGCCGAATCCCGCGGATGCGCCGGACGCGGATCGCTACGCGGTAAGCCCCGACTACCTCTCAACCGTCGGCGTCCGGGTCATCCGGGGACGCGGATTGACGGCGGAAGATCGCGCCGGCTCGACGCTGGTCGTGGTGATCAACGAGACCCTGGCGCGGATCGGCTGGGGTGGTGACGATCCGATCGGTGGACGGGTCCAGATGGGTGGACCCGAGGGACCGTGGCGCACGGTCGTCGGCGTCGTGAACGACGTCCATCATTTCGGGCTCGACCGCAACCGTACCCCGCAGTTCTACGCGCCCGCGGACCAGTGGCTGTTTGCCGACAACGGGTTCATGCTGGTCGTCCGCACCGATGGCGATCCCGGCGCACTGCAAGCCTCGGTGCGCGAAGCGATCCGCGCCGTGGATCCGGACCTCGCCGTGAGAGGCATCGCCACTGGCAAGGCGCTCGTCGAGAACAGCACGGGCGAGCGGCGCCTGGTGATGCGGTTGTTCACGGTCTTCGCCGCGATCGCGTTGCTGCTCGCGGCGGCGGGCACCTATGGATTGCTGGCGCGGCGCGTCGCCGCCCGGCATCGCGAGCTCGGAATCCGGGCCGCGATCGGAGCGGACCGCGGCCGCATTGTCCGCCTGGTCCTGGGCGACGGCACCCGTCTCGCCCTCATCGGCACCGGGCTCGGGCTCGGCGGTGCCCTCGTCCTGTCGAGACTGATCAGCGGGATGCTCTTCCAGGTCGGCGCCCGAGATCCCGAGTCGCTCGGAATCTCGGCCCTGGCTATCGGTGGGGCGGCACTCGTTGCGTCCCTGGTTCCCGCGTGGCGCGCGGCGCGGGTGGATCCGATCGAGGCGCTGCGCTCCGAGTAGGGGCCGGGCATTGCCCGGCCCGCAATGACGATAAGGGCCGGGCAATGCCAGGCCCCTACAAATCAGTTCCCCCCGGCACGAGCAGCCTGCCCGCCCAGCTTCCGGTTGAAGAAGTCCGCGGTCGCCGTGTAGGCCTTGAGCCAGTTGTTCCACAGCAGGAAGTCGTGGACGTCATCCGGGAAGATCAGCTGCTCGATCTCCACGTTCTGCTTGCGGAGCTGTTCGATGATGCTGCCCGTCTCGGTGAAGGGCACGTTGCGATCGTCGTCCCCATGGATGAACAGCACCGGCGACCGCCACCCCTTCACCGAGGCCGCGGGCGACGACTCGAAGGCGAGCCTGGCCATCTCGACCTGCTTGAGCGGATCGTAGGTCGGGATGAATCCGCGAATCACCGGGTTCCAGTCGTGCACGCCGTGGATGTCGACCCCCGCGGCAAACAGGTCCGACGCCCGCGAGAGCCCCATCGCGGTGAGAAACCCGCCGTAGGATCCCCCCCAGAGCCCGATCCTCGCCGGATCGACATCGGCACGGCCGCGCAGGTAGAGTCCCGCGCCCATCACGTCGTTGAACTCGCTCGCGCCGCCGGCGCCGTAATTGAGGGCTTCGCGGAAGTTGAGCCCGTAGCCGATGCCGCTCCGGTAGTTCACCGTGAGCGCGATGTAGCCCTGGCTCGCGAACCACTGCTGCAGTCCGTACGCCTTGTGGTAGTAGTTGCCATAGTTCCAGCCCAGCAGCATCTGCCGCCGTGAGCCGCCGTGGAAGAAGATGACCGCGGGACGCTTGTCACCGGGCCGGATGTTCGAGGGGACGAAGACCTGCGCCGGCACCTTCATGCCATCGGTCGACGACAGCATCACCGGCTCTGGCTCGACGAGCTTCGCGGACGGGAAGCTCGCGGGAATCGCCTCCGGCGCGAGGTCGCGAACGTTGCCACCATCGAGGAGCGCGGGACGCGCGGGAATCCGGGAGTCCGAGCGAAGCAGCGCGAGCTTCCCGCCTCCTTCGACCAGACTCCACTCGATGCCGTGGCCCCTGGTCAGCTGCGCCGGCGCGCCACCGGCAGCGCTCACCCGCCAGACATCGCGACGATCGATGTCACCGAGGTTGCTGTTGTAGAGGATCGAGCGGCCGTCCTCCGCCATCGCCACGTACTCGACTTCGCCGTCACCCGGTGTCAGCAGGACCGGCGACCCTCCGTTGGCAGGCATGCTGTAGAGGTGGGTCCAGCCGTCCTTCTCCCAGGGGAATACGAGGCGGTTGTCCGCAGTCCAGATGATCTGGTTCGCCGTGACCACGCCCCGAAAGACGCTCCCCGGACCCCTGTCGGCGCGCCACACCTCCCGTCCCACGCCAGTCGCGACATCCGCGACCCGGATCGACCACGGATCATCCTCCCGCTCGGCGAGGAACATCTGGTCGACGAAGTGAATCGGATTCCGGAGGTACGCGATGCGCTTGCCGTCCGGCGACCACGCGGGATCCCCGTCCTGGTCCACCGACGCGTCGATCCAGGTGAGTGCCTTGGCGCCGAGGTCGTAGACGCCGAGGAAGGAATGACGCTGCCGGAAGCTCACGAAGGCGATCTTGGTCCCGTCGGGTGACCAGCGCAGCGCGCCCGATCCACCGCGGGCCTTGAGGAGCTGCCGCGGAGTGGAGCCGGAGTCGAGCGCCACGACCATGAGGCCGCCCTGTCCGGAGTAAGCGATCTCCTTGCCGGAGGGGGCCAAAGCGAAGCCGCCGGCGTTGATGATCTTCCTGGGCGCGCCACCGGCCTTGACCAGCCAGATCGCGCGCTCCACGCCGGCCGGATCGCTGCTCGGATTGGGGAATTCACCCGCCCGGTTCTGGCCACCGCCCCGCACGTAGAGAATTCCGCCGTCCGGTGTGAAGGTGACGCTGGAAATCTCCTGGCCGTCATCCTTCGCATAGGGGGTGACTTGCCGCGCCTGGTAGGACGGCCCTTCGGCAATCCAGATGTTGCGGACCCCTCTTGCATTGAAGACCCACGCGAAGCTG
>DATEOL010000074.1:0-3570 GCA_035274025.1 Gemmatimonadales bacterium
GTCTTCGTCTGGTACCCCGACCACAATTTCCTGGCCCACTCCGAGTTCATCGACCGCAGCCTCAGTTGGACCCGTGATACCGACGTCCCGCAGTTTGAGAAATGGGTGCCGGCGGTGACCAGCGGCCCGATTCGTAATCCATCCATCTCGCAAAGAGACGATCGCTGAAGTCGAGCCGCAGCGCCCGCCCGTTGGGCTGCGCCGCGACCATTTCGTTCATCACCGACGAATATCCCGCTCGTGCGACGGTGATGATCGCCTGCCACCCGTCGTACGCCGCGCCGAAATCCGCCGCCTCGAACGTCACCTTGTTCTCGCTGTAGCGAACCCCCGGAAATCCCTTCAGGGCCTCGAGACTCGCGGGCGGTACCACGCGGAGCGCGGCGGTGACCGGCGAGGGCGTCTTGAGCGACTGCGCCCTGGCGAGGTTCTGCACCGCGCGCTTCGCCGCGGCCCGCATCTCGGCGTGTACCCGATCGACCGGATAGAGCTCCACGGTGGATGAGCTCGTCGCCTTCTTGGTGGTGACGAACTCGATCCAGGGCAAGGTCTTGAGGTCCTCGCGGAGCCGGTCATCCCCCGACACGAAAATCAGCGGCACGTTCACGCGGCCCCACGAATACCCGACCAGCTCGGTCTCGGTGATCTCCTTGCCGTTGAGCTCCAGCGCCATGCCGATTGTGATCGTGTGCGCCGCGAAGCCGCGGCTTCCCGTCTTGGAGTGCATCGCGACCGCCGCCACCGCGTCGTAGCGATTTGGTTCCACCAGGTCGACGTATCCGCGGAATGGCTTGTCGCGAAAGATCTGCTTGACGCGCGGATCGAGGGAGCCTTCAGGCACGTCGGGCTCCGGATTCCCGCTTCCATGGGCGTCGATGACGTTCACTTCGGTCGCTCCGCCGTCGAAGAGTCCGGCGATCACCGCACTGAGGTCGGCCACCAGCATCTGGCGTCCCTTGGCGTACTCCGCGGGATGATCGAAGCGGTAGCTGAACGGGTCATCCTGGCCGGCGAGTCCTTCCATGTCGTGATAGACGAGGACACGAATGGGGCGGGCCTGGGCGAACAGGATCGTGGGCAGCAGCAGAAGCGGGAAGAAGAGGAAGCGCATCACCAATTGCTCAAGTCTTGCGGTTCGCTCAACCTACCCTGTCGCCCCATGTTCTCGCACGCTGACTTCTCGGGGAGTGGCCGGTTGCACCGCGGCGACCTGGAGGAGCGGGCGGGTGATCCGGAGATATCCTGCAAAGACCAGGAGCAGCCCGATCAACTCGGTGACGTACAGCACTTCCACATGCCCGAAGCGAGTGAAACCGCCGCCGATGCCGGGCAACAGACCCCCAAGCGCGATCAGCGCATTTCCGGCGACCCGTTCGGGCATGTCTCCTCGCTTCGCGTAGCGGGCTGCCGATAGAAGCGCGCCTCCCACCAGCATGATCGCGGAATAGCTGTTGATGAACGGGCTGAATGCCCGGACCCATTGCCATCCCAGGACGCGACCGGAAAGCCGGTGCGTTTCGGCCAGGGCGGCGTCTACCGGTGAGAGAAGCACGCAGGCTGCCGCCACCACCACCAGACTGCCGACCACCACGGCGAGCCGGTTGGCGGTTCGCCGCGGGAGCAGCAGGTAGGCCGTCCCCTGGGCCAACGGCCAGCCACCCAGAAGGGCGCCACTGATGTACCAGGCGCGGAATACACCCGCATTCCAGCCCCGCAGTGTGGTCCAAGCCTCCGTGAGAGTTCCGAGACCGTAGACCGCAATGCCAAGACCCCACCAGAGAAGGTGCAAGCCTCGTCGCTCCCGCCATCGGTTGAGCACTCGGACCGAGAACACGGCCGCGAGGACCGTGGTTGCGAGCGGGAGGAAATGCACCAGGTCTTGGTGCATCAGAAATCCAGCCGCACGGCAATCACGGCGCTCCGTCGTGGCTCCGGACGGAAGAATGAGGTGTTCGACGCCTCGGAGTAGAGCCGGTCGGACAGGTTCATCACCGCCACGGTAAGCTGCGACGATGTCCCCCCGATCATCGGCAAGCGGACTCCTGCCCGCAGATTGTGCACCGTGAACGCGGGAATCACTTCCCCGACAGGGTTGCCGGTGAATTCCACGTCGTCCCGTTCTCCCTGGTGGCGCATCTCGTAGCCCGCGAAGAAACGGCCCCGCGGCTCACGCCACTGCAGCTCGCCACCGATCTTGCTGGAGTACCCGTCGCCCACCGGGGCATCGTCATCGGCCTTGGACGAAATCGTGGTGAAGTGTCCCAGCACCGAGAAGCCCGCGCCCGCGTCCACCTCGGCGAGGATCTCGAGACCGTTGTCGGTCAGCGTCTGGATGTTCTCGTTCTGGAAGCCCGGCAGGTTGTTCACCGTCGTATCTACCTCGACCGCGCGAATCGCATCGGAGATCTGGTTGCGGAACCAGATGGCCTCCGCGTAGAGCCTTCCGGTGCGGACCTTCACGCCGAGGTCGACGTTGAGACTGGTTTCCGGAGCGAGGTCCGGATTCGCGATCTGGAAGCCACTGCCTTCGGCCGATCCCTGGAAATAGCGCTCGACCAGGTTGGGCGCGCGGAACGCGCGTCCCACGGTGCCGATCAGGTTGATCTTCGGAGTCACCTCGTAGCCCAGCGACGCGCCGCCGACCACTGTCCCATCGCTCGACGAAATGCCGGCCCGATCGGGTGGGAGGCCCGGGGTCTCCCGGGTCTCCGAGTGGATGGTCTGGCCCCGCACCCCGAGGCCAAGGCTCAGGCGCTGCGTCAGCTCGAAATTCCCCTGCGCGTACGCCCCGCCGCTCCACATCTTCGCGTACGGCACCGTCGGCGTGGTGCTGGTGCGGGTCGTCGGGGGGCCGAACATCCGGGTGACGGTCACGCTGGTGTCGGCATTCTCCGAATCGTCGAGGTACCAGTCGACCCCGTAGGTAATCACGTGCCCGGGTCCGAGCACCTTGGCCAGCTCGAGGCGGGTCCCGTAGGTCGCGATATCAGTGAAATTCCTGCTGTCGATGTCGATCCCCGAGCCGGGAGGGAACGGATCGCCATTGAGCGGGATCGCGATGCTCTGGGTGAAGGTCCGCTCGTTCTGCGTCGTGTAGAGCGTGACTCCGAGCCGGTCGGCGATCCCCCATCCCAGGGCGCCGGCCCGGAAGCCCGTCGTCACTCGCGTCACATCCTGCTTCGGGTAGAGCAGCCGTACCGTTGGATCATCCGGCGTCCCGAGCTCGTCGGGCGAGACGTACCCGAAGCCCGCGTCGCGTGCCGAGTACTGGGATACGCGAAGCGTGACCGCGGCGTTCGCACTGGTGTTCCACGCCAGGTCCGCCGAGAAATTGCGGTCGATGATCCCGGTGTCATGGACCAGCGTGCGGTCGCCCAGCGTGAGCGCTCCGAACGTCCCCGAGGGCGACAGGTATGCCGACGCATCGCGATACCCCGCGGACAGCGCGAAGCCGAGCCGTCCGGTCCGCCCCGACATCACGCCGTGCCAGGTCTGCGCTTCACTGGCCGATCCATAGCGGAAGAGCGCGCTGCCGCTCACCCCTTCGGGAGTGCCGAGCCCGGGCGCCCG
>DATEOL010000075.1:0-5490 GCA_035274025.1 Gemmatimonadales bacterium
TTAGCATGCTGGGAAACCGGCTGATCACGGCGGAGGATGCCCCGGCGCTGGCTCCGATCCTCGCGTCGCGGCTGCAGGGCGATGAGCTGGTGATCCTCAAGGCATCCCGCGGCGTGGCGCTTGAACGTATTATTCCCGCCGTCACCAGCCGCGCCCTCCCGCCAGCACCAGAGGCCTGATGCTCTACCACCTCTTCGCCCCCATGGGCAAGAGTCATCTGTTTTTCAATCTGTTCAACTACATCAGCTTCCGCGCCGCGGGAGCGGTCGTCACGGCGCTGCTGCTGGCCTTCTTCGTGGGTCCCGCGATCATCCGGCGGCTGCGAATCCTCAAGGTCGGCCAGGTGGTGCGGGCGGACTTTCTCGCGAGCCATCAAGGGAAGCGCGGCACCCCCACGATGGGCGGGCTGATCATCCTCCTCTGCACGGTGGTGCCGACGTTGCTCTGGGCGCCGCTCAACAACCGGTTCGTTGCGGTCGCGCTGATCGCGACACTCTGGACCGGCACCATCGGGTTCATCGACGACTACCTCAAGGTGGTGCAGGGGAAGTCGCGTGGACTGGTTGCCAAGTACAAGCTCGCCGGACAGATCATCTTCGGGATTGCGCTTGGCCTCTACCTGATCACCTATCCCGTGGTGCCCATGACCACGATGCCGGCCACGGCGACGAGCGTCCCGTTCTTCAAGTTCGTCGTGCTCAACTTCGCGCCCTGGCTCTACGTGGTCTTCGTGACCTTCATCGTCGCGGGTACGAGCAACGGCGTGAACCTGGCCGATGGACTCGATGGTCTCGCGACAGGCCTGACGGCAATCTCGGCCGCGGCATTCGCGCTCTTCGCGTACATCTTCGGCCGCACCGACGCCACCACCTACCTGAACCTCTTCTACCTCCCCGGGGCCGGGGAGCTCGCGGTCTTTCTCGGCGCCCTGATGGGCGGTGCGCTCGGCTTCCTCTGGTTCAACGCCCATCCCGCACAGGTCTTCATGGGTGATACCGGGAGCCTTGGCATCGGCGGCGCGCTGGGCACCGTGGCGATCCTGCTCAAGGCGGAGTTCCTTCTCGCCATCATTGGGGGGGTGTTCGTCGCCGAGTCACTCTCGGTGCTGATCCAGACCGGCGTCTTCCGGTGGCACAAGCGCACCCGGGGGAGGGAATACGCCGAAGCCAACCGCGTCTTCCGGATGGCGCCGCTGCATCACCACTTCGAGAAGCTCGGGTGGGCCGAGACGACCGTGGTGACCCGCTTCTATATCCTTGGGATCCTCTGCGCGATGGTGGCGCTCGCCACGCTCAAGCTGCGCTGATCGATGGGCGAAACCGCGGTCATCGGGCTGGGGCGCAGCGGTGTCGCGGCGACGCGCCTGCTCCGGTCGCGAGGGGAAGCCGTCTACGCCTCCGACGCGGGAACCGGTGATGCCGTGCGGCGCGCGGGCGAGGACCTGGCCGCGCTTGGCGCCACGGTGGACACCGGCAAGCACGATCTCGGTCGCATCGCGCGCGCGTCGGAATTGATCCTGTCCCCTGGCGTCCCTCCCGATGCGCCCCCGGTGCGAGCGGCGCGCGACGCCGGCGTGCCGATCCGCGCGGAAATCGACCTCGGCCTCGAGGCGCTGGCCGACACGCCGTACATCGGCGTCACCGGGACCAATGGGAAGAGCACGGTCACCGCGCTCGTGGGGCACCTCCTTCGCGCGGCGGGAAGGCATGCCCTCGCGGTCGGAAACATCGGCACGCCGCTGACGTCGGTCGCGCTGCAGTCCCCGCGGCCCGAATGGCTCGCGATCGAGTTTTCCTCGTTCCAGCTGCACGACACCGCGCGAGTGAATCCCCGGGCGGGAATCCTGACCAACCTGGCACCCGATCACCTGGACCGGTACCCGACCCTCGAGGAGTACTACGAGGACAAGCGTCGCCTGTTCATGAATGCCCGGCCGGAGTCCGTGTGGGTGAGCAACGCGGATGACCCTGATTCGGTCGCGATGGTTGCCGGGATTCCGGGTCACCATCTCCGCTTCTCCTCACGCGCGAAGGCGGACGGCTGGTACGATCGCGACCGTGACCGCCTGATGCTGGGCTCGAGTCCGCTGCTCGACCGGCGAGACCTGCGCTTGCTGGGCGACCACAACGTGGAAAACGCGCTCGCGGCGGCCCTGGCGGTTCAGTCCACCGGTGTCAGCACCCCATCGATCGCGGAAGGGCTCAGGACGTTCACGGCCTTGACCCATCGCCTCGAGCCGGTGGGCGAGATCGATGGAGTGCTCTGGATCAACGACTCCAAGGCGACCAACGTCGCTTCCACCGAAAAGGCGGTCGCGGCCGTCGACCGGCCCTTCGTGCTCCTGCTCGGTGGGCGCCACAAGGGCGAGCCCTACACCCGGCTCATCCCGCTGCTCCAGGGTCGTTGCCGCGCGGTCGTCGCGTATGGTGAGGCCAGGCCGATCGTGGTGCAGGATCTCGCGCAGAGCGTGAAGGTGGTCGAGGCGGCGAATTTCGAGGACGTGCTCCACACCGCGCGCTCGCTCGCGCAGCGAGGGGATGCCGTGCTCCTGTCACCGGCTTGCTCCAGCTACGACATGTTCAACAACTACGAGGAGCGGGGCGCTACCTTTCGGCAATGGGTGGAGACGATGAGACGATGAGACGATGAGACGATGAGACGATGGGACGACGAGACGATGAGACGATGACACGAATGGACCAGCCGACGTGACCGCCTCGGCCGTGCGCCACCCCGGCGAGTATCGCTGGGAGGTCCGGCTGCTGGTCGTCGTCGCCGCGACCCTCACTGTATTTGGGCTCGCCAACCTGTACGGCGCCGCGAGCATGCGTGACAACGGCTTCATGATGGCCATGAAGCAGCTCGCGATCGGCCTGCTCGGCGGTCTTGCGCTCCTCATCCTTTCCCGGATGGACTACCGGAAGCTCCGCGCGCTCGCCTGGCCGCTGCTGGGCGTCACCGGGGTGCTGTTGCTGATCCCGGTGCTTCCCGAGGCGATCACGGGCGGGCTGGCGCCGGAGCTCAACGGGGCCCGCCGGTGGGTGAACCTGCCGGGGTTCAGCTTCCAGCCCAGTGAAGTCGCCAAGTTCGTGGTGTTGATCTGGGCCGCGGCGCTCGCCGCCAAGAAGGGCTCGCAGGTGCGCCAGTTCAAGAAAGGGGTGGCGCCGTTCCTCGTGGTGATCGGGGCGGTGTGCGCGCTCATCGTCAGGGAACCCAATCTCTCGATGGCCACGCTGGTTGCGCTGCTCGGCTCGGTGGTGCTCTTCACGGCGGGCGCCAAGATCGGCCACTTCATGCTGCTTGGCATCGCCATGGTCCTCCTGGTGGTGCAGCTGGTGATGATGTCGGAGTACCGTCGCGCGCGCCTGATGACCCACCTGGGCAAGGGCAATGAAGACAGCGGGATGCAGATCAAGGAAAGCGTGATCGCCGTCGGGTCCGGTCGGGCGTTCGGGGTCGGGTTCGGGCAGGGGAAGGCCAAACTCTCGCACGTGCCCTACGCGAACTCCGACTTTCTGTTCAGCTCGATCGGCGAGGAGTGGGGATTCCTCGGCGTGATCATCGTGGTGACGCTGTACGGTCTCTTCGGCTGGGTTGGATTCCGAATAGCGCGATCGGCGCCCGATGCCTTCGGGCAATACCTGGCGGCGGGACTCACCACTGCCGTCGTCGCCACCGCGGTGCTCCACATGGCGGTGACACTCAAGCTGATGCCGACCACGGGACTGACGCTGCCGTTCATGTCGCATGGCGGCTCAAGCCTGCTGATGAACCTGGTCGCGACCGGGATCCTCGCGAGCATCGGCCGGATGCGCGGCCGTCCCTCGGCTGCATGAGCACGACGCTCATCGCGGGAGGCGGCAGCGGGGGACATCTCATTCCCGCGCTCAACATCGCCGCGGCGCTCCGGGACACGGGGCGCCGCGTTGTCTTGATAGGTGCCGAGCGCGGACTCGAAGCGGAGCGGCTGCCGAAGCAGGACTTTCCCTACCATCTCCTGCCCAGCGAGCCGATCTATCGCAAGCAGTGGTGGAAGAACTGGAAATGGCCGGGACTCGCTCTCCGACTGATCCGTGGCGCGGACCGGATTCTCGCGGAGGAGAAGCCGTCGCTGGTGATCGGCACCGGGGGATACGCGGCGGGACCGGTGGTGTGGCGCGCCACGCGGAAGGGCATTCCCACGGCGATCCTCGAGCAGGACGCCTGGCCGGGACTCACGACCCGCTGGCTCGCCCGGCGCGTGCGGAATGTCTATCTCGGCCAGCCCGAGATCGAGGCCCGGCTTGCGGTCGGGAAGCACACGAAAGTCTTCGTGACCGGATGTCCCATCGTCCCGCCCGATTTTTCGCTTCGGGAAACGGCGCATGAACAGCTTGGCTTCGATCGGTCGATGACCACCCTGCTCATCACCGGAGGGGGGCAGGGATCTCTCGCGCTCAACAAGGTCGTCGCCGCATGGCTGCAGGGCAGCGCCCCGCGCGACATCCAGGTGATCTGGGCCACGGGGCACAAGTCACATCCGGAGTTCGCCCATCTCCACGCGGCGCCGCGGATCCAGGTCGTCTCCTTTCTCGACCCCATCGCGCCGGCGTACGCGGTCGCGGATATTGCAGTCACCCGCTCCGGGATGATGACCATCAGTGAGCTTTGCGCCTGGGGGATTCCGGCGCTACTCGTTCCATTGCCCACGGCGGCCGCGGATCACCAGACCCGGAATGCCGAGGTCATGGCGCAGGCGGGCGCGGCGATCCACGTGCCGCAGTCAGATTTGACGGTCGAACGGCTCGACCGGGAGGTGGCGGAGCTGGTCCGGAACCGGGCTCGACGGGACCAGCTCGCGGCCGTCGCCAGGGGGCGTGCGCGACCCGGCGCCACTGCCGGGATTGTGGCGCTATTGGAGGCCCTTGAAGCCGCGGGATAGCGTTGTACAAATGCTTGCCGATTCTTAGATTAGGTCCTTCACCATGAACCTCTTTCTCCCCTCCGACCAGAGACCGGTGCACTTCGTCGGAATCGCGGGGGCAGGAATGAGCGCCCTCGCCATGCTCGCACTGCGCCGAGGGGTCAAGGTGACTGGCTCCGACCGCGCGCCGGAAGGTGCACCGGATCTGGTCACCAGCGGGGCGACCGTTTTTCCCGGACACGACGCGAAGTTCGTTGAGGGAGCCCGGGCGGTGGTCGCGAGTGCGGCCATCCCGGAGGATCACGCGGAGCTTGCACGGGCGCGGGAGCTGGGGATCCCGATCGTTTCGCGGAAGCGGGCCCTGGCGGACCTCGTCGCGACCGGGCTCACCGTCGCGGTTGCGGGCACGCACGGGAAGACGACCACCACGGTCATGATCACCGAGGCGCTGGCCGCGGCCGGTCTCGACCCGACCGGACTGGCTGGCGGTCGGGTCGGCGCCTGGGGTGGCAATGCGCGACTGGGCAGCGACACGCTCTTTGTCATCGAGGCCGACGAGTACGACCAGGCCTTCCTGGAGCTCGACC
>DATEOL010000076.1:0-14923 GCA_035274025.1 Gemmatimonadales bacterium
CTGGGCGGTTGGGACCTCAATGACGACGGGAAGAACGAGCTGTACACCTGGAATGGAGTCGCGGGGTTCTATCACCGCTTCCCGCTCAAGGTGCCGGTGGGTGAGCTGGTGCGGCTCTACGTGGCCAACCTGGTCGAGTACGATCCCGTGGTCACGTTCCACCTGCACGCGCAGACCTTCGACATCTTCCGCACCGGGACCTCACTCAAGCCCGACGATCACTCCGACGTGATCTCGCTCGGTCCCACCGAGCGGGCAATCCTGGAATTCCGTCTTCCGCATCGGGGACGCTACATGTTCCATCCCCATCAGGGTCACATGGTTGAGCGTGGCGCGATGGGGTGGATCGTCGCTATTTAGCGAGCTGGACCCGCACTGAAAGAGCTTTCCATGCAACAAAGAACCGCTCACGACTTCGATCAGGAACTCCTGATTCTTTTTGACGCCTACGTCCACGGCGCCATCGACCGCCGCGCCTTCCTCGACAAGGCCGCCAAGTTCGCCGTCGGCGGTGTCACGGCCGCGATGCTCCTCGAGCAGCTGAGCCCCAACTTCGCCGCTGCTCAGACCGTTCGGAACGATGACACCCGTATCAACCAGGAGTACATCGAGTTCGACTCTCCCAACGGCTACGGCAAGGGTCGCGGGTACTTCGTCACCCCGCGGGGCGACGGCGGCAAGAAGCCCGTTGTGCTCGTCATCCACGAGAACCGCGGGCTCAATCCCCACATAGAGGACATCGCTCGCCGCCTGGCGCTCGACGGATTCGTCGCCTTCGCGCCCGACGCCCTCTTCCCCATCGGCGGCTACCCCGGCGACGAGGACAAGGCCCGCGCCGCGTTCCAGCAGCTCGACCAGGCCAAGACGCGACAGGACTTCATCGCTGCCGCGGGCGTGGTCAAGAACCGTCCGGAGTCGAGCGGCAAGCTCGGCGCCGTCGGGTTCTGCTACGGCGGCGGGATGGTCAACTTTCTCGCCACCCAGCTCGGCGCCGACCTTTCCGCCGGCGTCGCCTTCTACGGTTCCGCGCCTAACCTCGAAGACGTCCCGAAGATCAAGGCGCCGCTGCTGATCCAGTCCGCCGAAACGGATGAGCGGATCAATGCGAGCTGGCCGGCGTACGAGGCGACGCTCAAGGGCGCGAACGTCACCTACGAGCGACACCTCTATCCGGGTACCCAGCACGGCTTCAACAACAACACCACGCCGCGCTACGACGAGGCGGCAGCGAAGCTGGCCTGGAGCCGGACGATCGCCTGGTTCAACAAGCACCTGCGCTGACCGGCGGCGGTCACAGCTTCTTGCGGTCCACCTGGATCGGGAGTACGCTCTCGCCTGTCACATGACCAGCCGAGCGTGGGCTCGGCCCGGGCGCAGTCCCCTCGCTCCAAGATTGGAGACCGCCATGAATCTGCTCTGGTTCTGCATCGTGGGTATCATCGCCGGCTGGCTGGCAGGAGTCCTGGTGAAAGGTGGAGGCTTCGGGCTGCTCGGCGACCTCGTGGTTGGGGTGATCGGCGCACTGCTCGGTGGCTGGCTGTTCACGAAGCTGGGCGTGTGGCCGGGCGGCGGTACGCTCGGCGCAATCCTCGTGGCGACCATTGGCGCAGTGATCCTGCTGTTCATCGTGCGCCTGATCAAGCGGGCTCCCCCGGCGTAGTATCAGGAACACGGGGCGCAGGATCCTGCGCCCCGGTCTTTCTCCGCCGTCGGGTATCTTCCGGGATGATCCGACGCCTCCTGCCCTTCCTCGCGCTCACGGTGGCGACCACTGCTGCAGCGCAGCGTGCCGATACCATCGAGATCGCGAGGATGCGCCCCCGCGGGCTCCTGGTCGACAACTACAGCTACATGAGCCCGCCGTTCAACTGGCACTACTTCCACCACATCGACCAGCTCGACTTCCGGCTCGACACCGTGCGACGCGCGGGCCTGGTCCTGCCCTTCGCGCAGTCGCCCAAGCTCTTCGGCGTGCGTTATGTGGTGAACGGCAAGTCGTACACCTTCGAGGACTACCTGACCCAGAACCATGTGACGGGGTTCCTCGTCCTCCACGACAACGTCATCCTGGTCGAGCGGTATCTCCACGGCGCCACACCCGGCTCCCGGTTCGTGTCGCAGTCGATCTCCAAATCGATCGTGGCCGTGCTGGTCGGCATCGCGGTCGATCGCCACCTGATCGACAGCGTGAACGAGAAGGTCACCCGCTATCTCCCCGAGCTGGCCTCGAGCGGCTACCGGAACGCCACGATCAAGAACGTCCTGCAGATGTCGACCGGGGTCGACTACAGCGAGAACTATCAGGACTCGACGTCGGGCGCCGCGCGGATCGGCGCCGCGCTCGTGGCCGGGGAGCAGTCGTTCCACGATTTTGTCGGGTCGATGAAGCCCACAGCCACACCACCGGGCACCACGTTCGAGTACCAGAGCGTCAACACCCAGCTCCTCGGCATGCTGCTCGAGAAGGCGACCGGCTGGCCGCTCAACGAATTCGCCACGGCGATGCTCTGGGAAAAGCTCGGCGCCGAGAGCGACGCGTTCTTCTATCGCTCGAAGAAGCAGACGGACATCTGCGCCTTTGCCTGCTTCAACGCCACGCTCCGCGACTACGGCCGCGTCGGGCTGATGATGCTGAATCGTGGCAGGTCAGGCGAACAGCAGGTCGTGTCGGAGGAGTGGGTGCGACAGTCCACCACGGCCGACGCGGCCTACCTCACGCCCGGCACCACGCCGGGCGGCAAGATGGGGTACGGCTATCAGTGGTGGCTCCCGCCAGGACATCCCGGCGTGTTCGAGGCGATCGGGATCTATGGCCAGTCGATCTGGGTCGATCCGGCCAAGCGACTGGTGATCGTGCAGACCAGCGCCTGGCCGACGCCGATCGGCTCGCTCGACCTCTACATGCACAGCACGGCGGTGCGGGACGCGATTGCGGCCACAATACCGTAAGACGTGAGACGTAAGAGGGGAGACGACACTGCTGTTCCGGCTCACCTCTCACGCCTCACGTCTTACTCCTGTTTCTTCCTCCGGTTCCACCACATGATGAAGCCGGTCAGCGCCTGGCTCGCGAGGCTCAGCGAGGCGAGTGACCAGATCACCGTGGTCGCCATTCCGCCGAAGGTACCGGTGTGGATGTTGAGCGCGAGGTTGTCGGGCAGTGCTTCCGGCGTCGCCTGCGCAGCTGGCCGGACTACGGGTCGGGACAATTTACCATGCCTGCATGGCGGAGAGCGCGACGGCGAGTAGCTTCGAAGCATGACACGGGATCCCCTGCGCATCCTGGCGTGGCTGCCCGGCCTCCTGGCGGTGACGGCCGGCGCGGGCGCGCTCCTTTCCGTGCTCTCCGGCGCGTATGTCGTCGCTGTGGTCCTCCTGCTCGGCTGCCTCGGCGCCCTCATCCTCCGCCGCAGCTGGATCGCCTCGGAGCAGGAGTACGACCGCGCCCGGATCGCGCTCCGCGACGCGGAGCTCCAGGAGCAGAAGAGCCTCAGGATCGAGCGGAAGAAGCTGTGGGTCGGGGAAACGGCGGCCCAACTCCGCGACGCGCTCGGCGAGCCCGAAGGCGTCGACGTCAAGCCGATGAAGACCAGGACCCGGGAGATCTGGAAGTACGGCCGCACCGGCCGCAATCGCTACGCGACCCGCATCACCCTCGACAACGGGACCGTGGTCCGGTGGCAACGGCGCGATCCCGCCGGGGTCCTGCGAGAGCTCTGAGCTGCGCAGCAAGACGTGAGGACGGGTGGGCGGGAAGCCGATGCCGTGCCTTCCCGTCCTTCCGTCCTCCCGCCGTCTGAGCCTACATCGGCTTCCTGAACTCCGCGTTCCGCCAGGCGTTCTCGAAGTAGGTCACGTCCTCGATCGAGCGGGGACGCACCCCGACTACGATCCCACCCTTCTCGATATCGGACTTGTAGAGTCGGGCCCGCTCTTCCGGGATACCTGCCCCGATCAGCGCGCCGATGATCCCGCCGGCCGCGCCACCGGCGCCGAGTCCCGCGAGGGCCGCGGCGAGCGGCCCCGCAAGCACGATACCGAGCCCGGGAATGGCGAGCGTTCCCGCCGTGGCAAGCACCGCCGCCACGGCACCGACCGCGCCGCCGACCGTCGCACCCGCCATGCCACCCGAGGCGGCTTTGCTGCCGATCTCGGGGGTATCCGCGTAGTAGCGCTTCCGGGTGTCCTCCGACATGATCAGGTGGACTTCTTCCGGCTTGTACCCGCGGCGAATCAGGTCCTGGTAGGCGCTTTCCGCGCTCTCTCGATCGTGGAAGGTGCCGGTCATCACTTCGTCGTGAGTAACTACGTCTCTAGGAGTCATGGTGGATTTCCCATGTGAATGCGATGGTTGAGACTGCATCCTGAAGGACGACAGACTCAACTTGAAGTAGCACTCCATTGCGAGTGCATCGCATTACTGGGCGATGACGGAAATGAGACGCGGGGCGGCGTTACCGCCCTTTCACCTCCACAGTCGAGGAACACGATGCCCGAGCAGGCGAGGGTCGAGCAGTTGAAGGAGTTCCTGGAGGCATTCAATCGCCACGACCTCGACTCCATCATGGGGTTCTTCGCGGACGAGTGCGTGCTCGACACGCCTCGCGGGGACCACTACGTCGGCAAGAGCGAGGTCCGGGCAGGGTTGGCCCGGCGTTTCGAAGGCATTCCGGACGTCCATTACGGTCAGGACCGACACTGGGCGTGTGGGAATCTCGGGGTGTCTGAGTGGACCATCACGGGTACGACGGTTTCGGGGAAGTCCCTCGAAGTGCGGGGTGTGGACCTGCTCCAGTTCGCCCAGGGCAAGATCACCCGCAAGGATTCCTTCTGGAAAATCATGGAGTAGACGCTTCACGCCGGACAGCAGGGTTGCGCAGCGCGCCTCGACCCGAGGGCGCCCTACTCGTCGCGGAGCACCCTGACCGGATCAACCCGCGTGGCGCGGACCGCTGGCCCTGCGATCGCGGCGGACGCGACCAGGGCCAGTAGCGACGCGACGCCCACAAAGGTGACCGGATCGGTCGTTCCCACTTCGAAGAGGAAACTCCGCAGGAACCGCGTCAGGCCCAGCGCTGCCACCACACCGAGCGCGATCCCGCCCACGACCAGGGTCATACCCCGGCCGAACACCGCTCCGCGCACGGTTCCCCGGGTCGCTCCGAGCGCCATGCGGATCCCGATCTCGCGGGTGCGCCGGCTCACGGCGAAGCTCACCACGCCGAACACGCCGATCGCACCCACCACCAATGCCACCACGGCGAACACGCCGAGCACCAGGGTGAGCAGCCGTTTGTCGCCGACTGAATCACGGAGGATGTCGTCGTAGGGCATCACCCGGGCGACCGGCACACCGGGGTCGACCTCCCACACCGCGGCCTGGACCGCCTTCGCGAGCGATGCCGGCGGAACACTGGTCCGCACCGCAACCATCAGTGCGGGCATCCCGGCCTGCGTGGTGGGGGTGTACATCTCCGGCTCGGGGGTCTCGGTCAGCGAGCTATGCCGCACGTCGCCCACCACGCCGACGACCGTCGTCCAGGTGGAATCCCGTCCGGCATGCAGCCGGCGACCAACGGGACTCTCACCCGGCCAGTAGCGTTCCGCCATCGCCTCGTTGACGATGGCGACCGGCATCCCGCCGCGGGTATCGCGGGCGTCGAAGGCACGGCCGGCTTTGAGCGGAATGCCCACCGCGCCCAGGTAGTCTCCCCCGATGAGGCGGAAGCCCACGGTCGGCAATGCCTTGCCCGGCTCTGTCGGGCGCCCCTCGACGTCGACCGGGATATCCCATCGGATCCCGCTCATCGGCAGGTGCTGCACCGCACCGACTGTCACGACGCCGGGCAGTGCGGCGATCCGCTCGAACGCTGCCTGGTAGAAGGCATCCACCTGGGCCGGCTTGGCGACCGGCTGCACCCTGAGAGTGAGCACGTTGCGAGGGTCGAAGCCGGGGTCGACCAGCGCGAGACGTCCGATGGTGCGGATCATCGGGCCGGCGCCGATGATGAGCGTCACGGCGAGCGCGGTCTCCAGCACGACGAGAAACCCGCCGGCGCGGGCCGTTACCCTGGTTCCGCCCGACAAGCCGGGGCGCATGCCGTCGGCCCGCGGCAGTCCCCCGACCGCCTGCGCCAGCCCGAAGACCAGCGCCATGACCACGCTCGAAGCCGCGCACACCGCCAGCACGACCGGATTGATGCCCACCTCCGCGATGCGTGGCGTGTCCGGCGGCGCGATGGCGCGGAACACGCCGAGCAGGGCCACGGCGAGCAGGAGTCCGAGACCGCTACCGATCAGCGACAGCGCGAGGCCTTCGGTGAGCAGTTGCCGCACCAGTCGCGACCGCCTCGCCCCGAGGGCGAGCCGCATCGAGAGCTCGGGACGGCGGCTGTCCGCCCGGCCCAGGAGCAGGTTCGCCAGGTTGGCGCCGGCCAGCAGCAGGATGCCGCTGACCGCACCGAGCAGCACGAGCAGGAGGATGCGATAGTCGCCGAGGACATAGGTGCGGAAGTCGACCAGCGCGGCCTTCTCCCCGAAGGACTCGGTGTACCCAAGCTGTTGCCGGACCACGCCGATGACACGGGTGAAATCCGCGCTCGCGGCCTCCGGTGTCACCGTGGGCGCGAGTCGCCCGATCAGGAGCGAAATGTTGGAGCGGTAGTACCACGCCTCCGGATTGTCGGGCAGCGGAACCCAGACCTGGGTGCCAAACCGGGCGACCTCGAAGGTTGCCGGCATCACGCCGATGATGGTATGGCGCAGTCCATCCAGATCCATCGAACGGCCCACCACGGTACTGTCACCGTGGAATCGCTCCTTCCACAGCGCGTCGGAGAGCACGGCCACCGGGTCGGCGCCCACGGCATCCTCACCGGAATGGTAGGTCCGGCCCAACGCCGCGCGAGCACCCAGGACCTCGAAGAGGTTGGCGGAGGTGCGCGCCGCGCGAAGCTGGGTCGGCTCCTCGACGCCGGTGAACGCCATGTTCCAGCTCGCATAGCCCGCGACCTGGGCCAGGGTCCTGGTCTGTTCGACGATCGCGTTCCGCTCGAACTGCGTCATCACGCGATCGGGCCACACCGCCACCAGGCGCGCGGGGTCCTCGAAGGCGAGCGGTCGCAGGGCCACGCCTTCCGCCACGCTGAAGACCGCCGTGTTGGCCCCGATGCCGAGTGCCAGGGTCGCGAGAACAGCGAAGGTGAATCCGGGACGGCGGCGGAGCCCGCGCGCCGCATAGGCCAGGTCGCGGCCAAGGTCCTCGATCCAGGACACGCCGCGCTCGTCGCGGACCGTTTCCTTGGTGCTGGTCATGTTGCCGAGGGAGCGCGCGGCTTCGCGCGCGGCGGCCTCGGGTGCGAGGCCGGAAGCGATGAGCCGCTCGGTCTCCATCTCCAGGTGGAATTGCAGCTCGGAGTCGAGCCGTTCCTCGGCATCCTTCGAGCGGAAGAGCCAGTACAGCCGGTCGCGGAGTCCATCGAGCCAGGACATGGGTCAGCCCTCCGCGATGGCGAGGGTGAGCACGCGGTTGACCGCGGCAGTCGCCTCGCGCCAGCGGGCCTCTTCCTTCTCCAGGTGCTTGAGACCGGATTTCGTGATCGAGTAGTAGGCCGCGCGGCGATTGTTGTCGCTACTGCGCCACTCGGACTTGATCCAGCCGCGGCGCTTGAGACCCTGGAGCGCGGGGTAGAGCGAACCCTGGTTGACGGCGAGGGCGTCCTGGGAGAGCTGGCCGATGCGGAGCGCCAGCCCCCATCCGTGGATCGGTCCGACGGAGAGTGCCTTCAAGGCGAGCATGTCGAGGGTCCCCCGGAGGAGGTCGGTGTCGCCCAGTCCCATATGCTCTCCTTTAGATAACCTAAAAGAGAAGATGGTTGCGTGGAGTCCCGGGACGCAAGGCGCCCGGCGCGCTGGACGCGCGCTGAGGCCGGTGGTAGGCTCTCCGCATGGACGACTGGCTTCTCAACCCTCCTGTCCTCTCCATGTCCGACGTGGTGACCCGGGAGCGGCCCGCGATGGCGCGCGGGGACGCGACGCTCACGATGCCGCTGCCCGGACTCCCCTTCTCCACCTCGGTGGGACCGGGTCATGTTGAGGCCGCGGCGCAGTGACCGCACGGCTCTTCGCCGCGCTTCTCCTGGCCCAGGCCCTCCACTCCATCGAGGAATACAGGGGGCGTCTCTGGGAGACGTTCCCGCCGGCGCACTTCGTCAGCGGCCTCGCTTCGAACGACCGGGAGCGAGGCTTTCTCCTCCTCAACATCGCGCTGGTCGCGTTCGGGTTCTGGTGCCTGCTCTGGCCGGTTCGTCGCGGCTGGCCGTCGGCTGTGGCCATCATGTCGGGATGGGCGGTCGTCGAGATGATCAATGGTGTGGGCCATCCGCTCTGGGCCCTGCGCCAGGGCAGCTACACACCCGGCGTGGTTACCGCGCCGCTGCTCTTCATGATCGGCGTGGCCCTCCTGGTCCAGCTCCGGGCCCCCGCGGTCATCCAGCATCTGCTCGGCAAGGGAATTTTTCCAGAACAGCTCGCCTGGTTCCTGGAGGGTTGGTGGCGACGCCTGATCCTGAGTCCCGCGACATTGCGAGCGCGCCTTCCACTCACCGATCGCGCGGTGGTGTGCGAGATTGGGGTGGGCGGCGGGTACTACGGATGCGCGCTCGCGCCGTTCGCCGCACGGTACGTCGGTCTCGATATCCAGCCCGGCATGCTGCGGCGGGTCGCGCGCAGGCGAGGGAACCGCGTTCTTCCGGTCCAGGGCGACGCGACCCGGTTGCCCCTCGCCGCCGAATCGGTCGACCTGGTCGTCGCGGTCACCGTGATCGGCGAGGTTTCATCGGTTCCCGATGGGCTGAACGAAGTCTGGCGTGTCCTCCGGCCCGGCGGGACATTGTCCATCTCGGAGCATTTCCCCGATCCTGATCGCATTGCGCTTGCGGACCTGCGCGCGCTGGTCGAGCGGGCGGGGCTGCGATTCGAGCGCCACGAAGGGCGGTCGTGGAGCTACACCGCAACCTTCAAGAAGCCGCGGGGTAAAACCTGAGACAGTGATCAAGGACAGTGACGATGCTGCGCGATTCTCTTTCGATCATCCTGCGCGAGCTGGTGCACGGCACGGCGCCGAACCAGGGCTACGTCCTGAATCCCGGTGACATCGGGCTCGTCCGTTCGCTCGATGGCCTGAGCGCGGACGCCGCGTCCGCGCCGGCGCCGGCGGGTGGCGCGTCGATCGCCGCGCATGTGGATCACCTGCGCTACGGATTCGAGCTGCTCAATCGCTGGAGCGAGGGAGAGATGCCGTTCTCGGATGCGGACTACGGCACCAGCTGGCAGAACGGCACCGTGTCGCCGGACGAGTGGGCAGCACGCCGCGGCGCGCTGGCGCGCGAGATCGCCAGGTGGGAGCGGGTGGTGGCGGAGCCCCGGGAAATGAGCCAGGTCGAGGAGAACGGCGTCGTCGCCAGCGTCGCGCACCTCGCCTATCACCTGGGTGCGATCCGACAGATCAACAAGTCGATACAGGGTCCCCGCGCTCACCCAGGCTAAATTGGGTCGACGACTCCACCACGCAGGTGCTTCATGCGGTTCACATCACTGGCTCATGCGGTGGGGTTGGGCGTCTCGTCGCTGGCGCTCGCCTGCGGCTCCGAGGACTCGGACGAGCCCAGTGACGGCGTCACCAGCTTCACTGGCACCTACGGGTGGAGTTGCGCCGGCAGCACCAGCTGCCAGGACGTCTTCGATTTCAGCTTCCCTGCGGGCTCGGTGATCACCTTCAAGGTGAACAACGTGAGCTCCGGCTCCGTGTCGCAGCTCGCCTTCTACGCACCGGGCGTGGCGCTCGGCGGCGTGAACCTCCTGACGGGGAATATCAAGGAGCTGCGCTGCACCACCGCCGCGGGGTGCGAGGGATTTACCGGTGGGGAACAGGTGAGCTCGTATGCCGTGGCCAACGGTGGTACCTACCGGATCGCGGTGACGCGCGAATGGGGGACCAGCTGCGGGGGCACCGGCACCTACCACATCGAGGTCAGCGCAACCAAGGCGTTCCAGGCGCTGGGGCAGACCCGGGAAGACGCACCTTCCGCCGCGATTGGATTCGAGTGTCATCAATGATGAGAACGCAATTGCAGTCGTTCCTCCTGCTCGCATTGGCGGGATGTGGCGCAGCCACCCAAGGCGCCCCGGCGGTCGAGGCCGACCTCGCGATCACGCATGTGAGCGTGATCGACGTCGAGCGAGGGACGGTTGTCCCTGATCGAACGGTGCTCATCAAGGCCAACCGGATTCTCGATGTGGCCCCGGCCTCGAAGGCGCGGGTCGCCTCCGGGGTCCGGACGATCGACGGGCGCAACCGGTATCTGATGCCCGGGCTCTGGGACATGCACGCGCACGTCCATTTCAGTGGCAGGTCACCCGAAGTCGAGTTTCCGCTCTTCATTGCGCACGGCGTAACGGGCGCTCGGGTGATGAACGCGGGCCGTCCCAGCGTGCGGCCCACCGCCCAGATGATCCTGGCCATGCATCGGACCTGGCAGAGCCGGATCGAAGCCGGGACGCTGGTCGGTCCGCGCCTGCTGGCTATGGGGAGCTGGGTCGTGAATGGGGCAAGCGGCATCAGCGATTCGATGCCGGCCTGGTTCAAGGCGCGGACGACTGAAGAAGGCCAGCAGCTCGCCCGGTACTTCAAGGAGCAGGGATTCGACTTCATCAAGATCTACAACAACGTCTCCCGGGAGGGCTATTTCGGTCTCGCCGGGGAGGCCCGGAAGATCGGCATCCCGTTCGCGGGGCACGAGCCGGTACGGGTGAGCGCGATCGAGATCTCCAACGCCGGCCAGAAGAGCATCGAGCACTCGCGGATCTTCCTCTTCAACTGCTGGCCCGGCGCCGATTCGATGCAGAAGGGGCTGCTGCGCGCATCCCAGACCGTCGTGCGGCAGCGGATGGTGGACGAGTACGATCCGAAGATCTGCGCGGAGGTCTTCAAGACCTTCGTGAAGAACGGCACCTGGATCACGCCCACTCACGGCACCCGCAAGATGGACGCGTTCGCCGATAACGCGGCGTTCCGCAACGATCCGCGGCGGAAGTACGTGCTCCTCCCCCAGCAGGTGGCCTGGCTCCAGGACGCCGACAGGATGGTGGCGGGCGACTCGACTGCCGCGGGCCGGAAGAGCTTCATGGATTTCTACACCAGGGGACTGGAGCTCACCAACGCGGCCTACCGGGCGGGCGTCAAGGTGATGCTCGGGACCGACTCGGGCGATTCGTTCATCTTCCCGGGGGACGGGGTCCACGACGAGCTGGGCGAGCTAGTGAAGGCCGGGCTCACACCGGCGGAGGCGCTCAGAGCCGCCACGCTCGCGGGCGCCGAGTTTCTGGGGCGGACGGCGGAGTTCGGCACGGTGGCGACGGGGCGCTTCGCCGACCTGGTGCTGCTCGACGCGAATCCGCTCGAGAACATCGCGAACAGCCGGAAGATCCGGACAGTTCTTTTCAATGGCCGCGTTTTTGAGCGCGCCGCGCTCGACTCGATGCTCGCTTCAGTGGAGCGTGTCGTGAAGCCGACGGCTCAGCAGGAGGTCTGGGCCGGTGCGACGCTCAACGACACCACGATGATTGCCCGCGGCCTCGCTGGTGGCGCGAACATCGACGGGCTGGATGTCATGATGGGACCGTCGGGCCGGCGCGCCCTCAATTACGCCGCGGTGGAAAACAACGTCGCGGCAGTTCAGATGCTGATCGCACGGGGGGCGAGCCTGAACCTCGCGAACAACACCGGCTTCACTCCCGTGCATCACGCGGCGGAGAATGGTTCCCTCGAGGCACTCAAGCTCCTCATGGCCGCGGGTGCGGACATCAATCTCAAGACCAAGGCGGGGGCGCTGCCAATCGACATCGCGAAACAGCGAGATAACAAGGCCGTGATCGCAGCCCTCGAGGGCAAGCCCTGAGCCGCCCAGCCCGTGACCACCCTCCCCCCCTCACCTGCGCGAGGATAGGCTGAATATCCGGATCTTCCGGATATTGCTCGCTGAGGTCCATCCACGAGCACCGAGAGCACTATCCCCGCTATCCGGATAGTCAGCCAGTCTTTGTTGGGTCGGGTGGCGCGGCTCGGGACCTCGGGCCGCGTTTTTTTGTGGCCCGGGGCCAGTTTTCGGGTTACCAGCCTTCTTGCCATTCGCCCTATCTATTACGCATGGATGAGCCACTGGACCCGGCCCAGCTCCCCCGCTTCATGCCGACGGTTCGCGGACTGATGCGTCAGCGTGGCCTCGCGACGCGGACCGAGCACGCCTATACCGCCTGGATTCTGCGATACATCCGTTTTTACCGTCGGCGACATCCTGCGGCACTGGGCGAGCCTGAAATCCTCGAGTTCTTGAATTCTCTGGTGGTGAATCATCGCGTCTCGCGACGCACCCAGATGCAGGCCCTCAGCGCCCTGACCTTCCTCCAGCGCGAGGTACTCAAGGCGCCACTCGGAAACATTCGCGGACTGCTGAGTCGTCGCGTACCTCCTGCCCTGCCCGTCATTCTCACAACTGACGAAGTGGCCCGGCTGATGTCCCAGCTTCGCGGGAGCACCTGGACCGTGGCAATGCTCCTCTACGGCTCCGGCCTTCGGGTCATGGAAGCGCTGGCGCTCAGGGTGTGTGACATACGTCTCGATCGGCAAGAGATCACCATTCGACAGGGCCGGAGCGCGAATTGCGACCGAATCACCCTGCTGCCTGCGACGATGGTAACGCCGCTCACCCGCCACCTCGAGCGGGTCAGAGGCCTGCACCGCCATGACCTCCGCCGGCGAGGGGGAAGCGTGATGCTGCCCGGAAACCTGGAGGGACTATATCCACCCGCCACGCGCAGCTGGGATTGGCAATGGGTGTTTCCGGGGATGTGTCGCTATCGCGATACGGCAACGGGGGAGCTTCGCAGGTGGCACATGCAACCGACCATCGTCCGTCGTGCGCTGGCCGGCGCCGCCCGGCGAGCGGCCATCGACAAGCGCACCGGGTGTCACACGCT
This sequence comes from Gemmatimonadales bacterium, assembly GCA_035274025.1. Lineage (GTDB taxonomy): Bacteria > Gemmatimonadota > Gemmatimonadetes > Gemmatimonadales > GWC2-71-9 > SZUA-320. The sequence goes on from DATEOL010000076.1 coordinate 13,036, forward strand.
GCGACACTCCTTTGCTGTCCACTTTCTGGAGGCCGGTCACGATATCCGCGATCTCCAGGAGCTCCTCGGCCACGCCGACCTCGATACGACGATGGAATACCGCCGGTTCTTGGGCCCCCGCAAATCAGCTGTGAGCCCGGTCGACGGCCTCGAGCTGAGCGACCGCAGCTACTAGCGGCCTTTCAGGTCGCACGGCTCCGTCGTCTGCGCGTAGAGGGCCGGGACGCAAAGCAGCAGGCAGGCGGCGAGCAGCCGTGTGGAACGGGGACCGGCTCGGGTGTTTTCGGGGAGACCGCGATCGATCAAAGATACTCGACAGGCAGTTATTTTCCGGCATGGAAATACGGCATTACTTCCTGTTGCCCCTGGCGTTGCTGCTGGCCTCCTGCAACGGCGAACCGGTGCCGGAACCCGCCGTGCCCATCGAGGGAAGCTTCGTCGCCGCCAATCCGTGGGGCAGCGGCCAGGGCTTCTACATGGGACTCTCGCTCAACGCCATCGGCGAGACCGTCTCCGGACAAGGCTGGCTCGGAGGCGCCGGCGATCCCCTGGTCTTCCTCACGATCGTGGGTCAGTTCATCGATCCGGACTTCGCCCTCGGCGTCTCCGCCGGTGCGACCGCGTTGGGAACGATCAGCGGCACCGCGACCGTCAATGGGCTCACCGGCACCTACCAGCCGACCGGGGGCGCCACGCCCGTCGTGCTGGTGTTTGTGCCGCAGGACTCCGGCGCGATCGGCCGGTATACCGGAACCACAACAGGAGAATTCGCCGGATCTCTCGCGGCCCCGGCGGGATTCGGGGTGCAGGATGGCACGTTCTCCTTCAGGCTCGCGTACCCCAATCGTTCCGATGCACTGCTCGATCTAGGGCGACAGGGCGGCCGGCCCGAATTGGGAACCCACCAGCTCGGCGAGACCACGCTCCCGGGGACCGTCGTCATGGGCACCGACCCGAACCTTCGCACCTTCAGGGTGAAGAGCGGGCAGATGCGCATCGACGTCTCGACACCCTACGCGCTGATCGGTGAGCTGCTCCTCCAGGCCGAGGAGGATGGGACCGCGGCCGGCGTGGGCCTCAACATCCTGTTCAGTGCCGGCTGCATGACGCGGGTGTGCCAGTGATCATCTCGGCTCGAGCATCGCCGCCGCCTTCGCGGACTGCGTTCGCCTGATCTCTTCGCCATGCACGCCGGGCCGAAGCCGGTGCACCGAACGCAATCCCGTCGCGATGGCGCGGAGCGGAATCGACAAGTGGTCCTCGTCGTTCATGATCTCCCAGTGGAGACGCGCGCTCGGCCATTGACGGATCCCGAACTGCGACGCCGTCCACATCACGCCCACGCCGAACTGGCACATCGCGCCGGCCGGGTCGCCATCGACTTCGACCGCCCCGCAACAGGTGAAGACATCGGCATCCAGGTCCTGGTGCGCCGCGGCGTATTGGGCTTCCGCGCGCTGGATTGTCCCCGGCGCAGCACCGATGCTAGGGCTGATGGCCACATAGCGGCGAAACGGACTCGCGGGGTCGAACAGGGCGCGCAGGGTGAAATGACCGCCGGATGAATGACCGACGAGCGTGTGTCGTGCCGCGAGATCGATCGGATATTTCTTCGCCAGCGAGGGCAGCAGCTCGTCCCGCAGGAAGCCCATGAATCGCGAATACCCGCCTGACGTCATGACCAGCTCGGGCCTGCCGTCGGCCGCCTTCATCCTGTCGAAGTAAGTGTGCAGCAGGGTGCCGAGCGCGTCAGTCATGTCCCACTCGCCGTGGAAATCGTAATTCCGGCGAGCGTACCAGCTCGCGAGTCCCTCATCCTTCGGGTAGCCGACGCCCACCAGGATCGACGGCGGCAGGAGGTTTCCCTCCTGGAATCGCCCGTGCGCGA
>DATEOL010000077.1:0-8302 GCA_035274025.1 Gemmatimonadales bacterium
GTGCGGACCCCCTCGCAGGTGACGCGCGCGTTTCTGCGGGACTTCATTTACGCGCTCAAGGACCTGGGCCTGGAGTCCGCGACCATCCGGCGCCAGGTCTCCGCCATTCACACCTACTATCGCTTCCTCCTCGGCGAAGGCGCGGTGGAGGACGATCCCAGCGACCGGCTCGAGACGCCGCGCCGGTCCCGCACGCTGCCTGACGTCCTGTCGCTCAAGGAAGTCGAGGCCATGCTCGCGTCACCCCAGGCCGACGAGCCGCTCGCATGGCGCGATCGGGCACTGCTCGAGCTGGCCTACGGCGCCGGGCTCCGGGCCTCGGAATTGTCGGGGATCGCGGTGCATGATCTCGTGCTGAGCGAGGGGCTCGTGCGAGTGGTGGGCAAGGGCTCCAAGGAACGCCTGGTCCCGATCGGCCGCCAGGTGATCGGGGTTGTCTCGCTCTATCTCAACACCATTCGTCCCCAGCTCGATCGAGGAAAGACCGATGGGCGTTTGCTCCTCAACGCGCGGGGACAGCCGCTCTCTCGCGTCGGGGTCTGGGGGATCGTGAAGGAGCACGGGAAGCGCGCCCAGATCCGGAAGCGGGTGACGCCCCACACGCTCCGGCACACCTTCGCCACCCACCTGCTCGAAGGCGGCGCCGACCTGCGAGCAGTGCAGGAAATGCTCGGCCACGCCGATCTCTCGACCACGCAGATCTACACCCACGTCGACCGCGAGTACCTACGCAAGGTTCATAAACAGTTCCATCCCCGCGGGTGATCTGGCGATCCGGCGATACAGAGATCTGGCGATCGAACCACTCGCAAACCCGATCGCTGAATCGCCAGACCGCCCGATCGCAAGATGAGCGCGCCACTGGCGCCCCAAGACGTTTCATGTTACGTTCCAATTAGTAACATTTGGGACGGAGGTCCCTATGAGGTCATACTGGCTGAAAATCCTGCTCGGCGCCTGCGCGATCTTTGTCGTCGGGTACGGTGCCTATTTCGGGATTGAGAAGTCGAAGAGCCGGATCCGGCAGATCGCCGAATCCAGCGATCCGGTCTCGATTCCGCTTGCCTTCCTGCCGTTCACGCTCGACGGGGTGAAGTCCGGAACCTTCAAGGGAATCCGCCTCGAGCGCGATGCCCCGAAGAGCATCACCGCCATCACCCTGAGGGTCAACCTGGTCGATTCCGCGGACGCGGAAGTGATCAAGGCCTGCGTGGTCACGCTGGAGGGGAATGGCCGCGACTTCGATCCGGAGCGGGGCTTCCGGTGCCTCAAGCCGGCACAGGGTGACAGCGCCCTGGTACCGTTCGGCGAGGTCAGGTTCACGGTCCATCACGGTGAAACCTTCAGCGTTCCGCTTCTGCTCGATTCCGCGGTCGTGGCGGACCTTCGGGAATCAGGGGACGCCGAAATTCAGGAGACGGTCGGCGCCGATGCGGAGCTCCGGGCCCAGGCGGCAAGCGAGCGGGCTGATTCCATCACCAAGGCGGTCCAGTCCAAGGTCGACTCGATCGTGAGGAACAGCGTCCCCAGGCCGCCGAAGCCGAGATCACCGACCCCAAAACCAGGTTGAGCTGAGCTTTCTAAATCGTTACATGAACGTCGCTTAGTAGGGCGGGTTCCCATCGCAAGAGAGAGCGGCACGACTTTTGACCAAGGCGTGCCGCTCTGTTATTATGGTTGATGCCCGTTCTGGTCGTCATTCCGGCGCGGCTCGGCTCGACACGAATCCCACACAAGCCTCTTCAGCTGCTGGCCGGCGAGCCCCTTATCGTCCGGGTTGCGAGGCACGTGAAGGAGATGGAAGCCGCCGACCGCGTGGTGGTGGCGACGGATGCGGAAGAGGTCGCGAAGGCATTGTCTCGGGTCGACGTGGAAGTCGTGTTCACGCGACCCGATCACGTTTCCGGCACCGATCGCGTCGCTGAAGTGGCCGCGGGCCGGGACTTCCAGCACTACGACATCGTCGTCAACCTCCAGGGCGACGAACCGTTCATGCCCCGCGCCGCGGTCAGCGGCGCGATCGAGCGAGTGCATGCCGGCGATGACGTGGGGACCGCGGCCGCCCCGCTCGATCCCGGAGAGGCCGACGATCCGGCCCGGGTGAAGGTCGTCTGCGATGTGCAGGGACGCGCGCTCTACTTTTCCCGGGCGCGCATTCCACATTGGCGGGACGGAAGCGAGGCGCCTCCCCGCACCTGGTGGCAGCACCTGGGCATCTACGCCTTCCACCGCGCCGCCCTGGAACGGTGGACGGAACTGGAGCCGACCGCGCTCGAGACGGCGGAGCGGCTGGAGCAGCTCAGGGCATTGCAGAACGGATTCACGATCGGTGTGGCGCTGCTGGATGAACCCGCGCCCGCCGGGATCGATACCCCAGACGACCTGCGCCGGGCCGAACGGCACTGGCGCGCAACTCAGGGAGCCACGACATGAGCGGAAGCGGCTCGACCACGAAGTTCATCTTTGTCACCGGCGGTGTCGTCTCGTCTTTGGGCAAAGGCATCGCTGCCGGTTCGCTCGGACGGCTCCTGGTCGAGCGCGGGCTCAACGTCACCATCCAGAAGTTCGATCCCTACATCAACGTCGATCCGGGAACGATGTCGCCGTTCCAGCATGGCGAGGTCTACGTGACCGACGACGGCGCCGAGACCGATCTCGACCTCGGCCACTATGAGCGGTTCATCGACCGTTCGCTCTCCCAGCAGAACAACATCACGACCGGCCGGGTCTACCAGACCGTCATCAACAAGGAACGCCGCGGCGAGTACCTGGGCTCGACGGTGCAGGTGATCCCCCACATCACCGACGAGATCAAGTCGGCGATCCGCCGCGCCGCCCCGGGACACGACGTGGTCATCACCGAGGTCGGGGGCACGGTGGGCGACATCGAGTCGCTGCCGTTCCTCGAGGCGATCCGGCAGTTCCGCCAGGAAGTCGGGCGGGAGAACGCGCTGTTCATTCATCTCACGCTGGTGCCGTGGATCGCCGCGGCGGGCGAGCTCAAGACCAAGCCGACCCAGCATTCGGTGCGCGACCTGATGCAGATCGGAATCCAGCCGGATATCCTGGTTTGCCGAAGTGAGCGTCAGCTCTCAGCCGACATCAAGCGCAAGATCGCGCTCTTCTGCAACGTCGATTACTCCTGCGTCATCGAGAGTCCCGACGTGAAGTCGATCTACGAGATCCCGCTGCGTTTCCGGGAGCAGGGGATTGATCGCGAGGTCTGTCAGCGACTTGGCCTCGAGACCAGGGAGCCCGACCTCGGCGCGTGGAAGCAGATGGTCGATCGGGTGCTCAACCCGTCCCGTCGCGTGAAGATCGCGGTGGTTGGGAAGTACACCGACCTCCACGACGCTTACAAGTCGATTCACGAAGCGCTGGGGCACGGCGGTATCGCCAACGACGTGGGCGTGGAAATCGAGTGGATCGGCAGTGACCGCTTCGTCGACCAGGACGCCGCGGGCAAGCTGCTCAAGGGTTTCGACGCTCTCCTTGTTCCGGGTGGGTTCGGCGATCGCGGTATCGAGGGGATGATCCAGGCCGTGCGCTGGGCGCGTGAGCACGGGCTCCCCTTCTTCGGTATTTGTCTCGGGCTCCAGATCGCGATCATCGAGTTCGCGCGCAACGTCTGCGGGATGGCGGACACCAACAGCACCGAGTTCCAGCCCGACTGCCCGACGCCGGTCATCTCGCTGCTCCCGACCCAGCGTGGCGTCCAGGACATGGGCGGGACGATGAGGCTCGGTGCCTATCCGGCGAGGCTCCGTGCAGGGTCTCGCGCTTCGCAGGCCTATGGAACCACCGAGATCAGCGAGCGGCATCGCCATCGCTGGGAAGTGAACAACTCGTATCGCGACCTTCTAGCGGAGTACGGACTGCGCTTGAGCGGCCTGTCCCCCGACGGCAGTCTAGTCGAGGTGATCGAGCTGCCCGACCATCCCTGGTTCATCGGGTGCCAGTATCACCCCGAGCTCAGATCGAGGCCCAACCGTCCGCACCCGCTGTTCTCGGCGTTCATCGGGGCGGCTGTGCGTCAGCGTTATCCGGCGGCTGCCACTCCCGCTCCCACGGAACTGGCCGCGACCCGGTGAGTTCGTGGAGTTTCCGCCGGACGCCGTTCCTCATCGCGGGGCCGTGCGTCGTGGAGGACGGCGACACGATGGCGCGAGTGTCCCAGGCGGTCGCCGAGGCTGGTGCGCGGTTTGACATTCCGGTCTGCTTCAAGGCGTCGTTCGACAAGGCCAATCGCGCGCGCGCATCCGGCGCTCGGGGTCCCGGCATCGATGCCGGGCTCGAGGCGCTGGCGCGGGTGAAGCGCGAGAGCGGGCTCCCCATCCTCACCGATATTCATGAGCCGTCGCAGGCCGCACCCAGTGCGGCGGTTGCCGATGTGCTCCAGATCCCCGCCTTTCTCTGCCGGCAGACCGACCTGCTCCTCGCCGCCGGCGCTACCGGCAAGGCGGTGAATGTCAAGAAAGGGCAGTGGATGCACCCGGAAGGGATGGCGGGTGCGGTCGAGAAAGTCCGGGCGGGCGGCGCGAGTGAAGTCGCCGTGACCGAGCGCGGCACGTTCTTCGGGTACGGGGACCTGGTCGTTGACTTCCGGAACTTCGCGCGGATGCGCGAGGCGACCGGGGCCGCGGTGATCTTCGATGCCACCCACTCGGTGCAGCAGCCCGGCAAGGCGGGCGGCGGCGCGAGCGGCGGGATGCGCGAGCACATCCCCGCCCTGATGGCCGCCGCCGCGGTCGCGGGGGCCGACGGCTTCTTCCTCGAAACCCACCCCGACCCGGCCCGCGCGCTCTCCGACGCCGCGACACAATGGCCGCTCGACCGGCTGCACTGGCTGCTCGAGCGGACCCTCGACCTGTGGCACCGCGCGCGCGAGTCGGCCCATGTCTCCGGCTGAGGCAGCCCGGCGGGTCCGGATGCTGGGGCTGGACGTCGACGGCGTCCTCACCGACAACGCCATCTACCTCGGCCTGGTGAACGGGCAGCGTTCAGAGTTCAAGCGCTTCGACATCCAGGACGGCCTTGGGCTCGGCCTCCTTCGTGGCGGACCGATCGAGGTGGTGTGGGTCAGCGGCCGGACGTCGGACGCGACCACGCTGCGCGCGACCGAGCTTCGCATCGCCGAGCTGATCCAGGTTTCCGACGGTCACAAGATCCCGCCGCTCACGGCGCTGCTCGACAAGCGCGGGATCGGGTGGGACGAAGTGGCCTTCGTGGGTGACGACCTCGCCGATGTGCCGGTGCTCCGGAAGGTCGGCGTCCCCATCGCGGTGGCGAACGCGATCGACGAGGTGAAGGCGCTCGCGACGTATGTCACCAAAGCCGAAGGGGGACAGGGCGCGGTGCGCGAGGCCGTGAAGTGGCTGCTCACCCAACGGGGTGAGTGGGAAGCCGCGATGGACCGGTACGTGGGCAAGCGCTCCTCATGAGCGGCGATCTGATCGCGAGCGGGCGGCGCACCCTGACGCTCGAGGCGGACGCGATCGCGCGGATCGCCCGCCGGCTCGACGACTCGTTCGCGGGTGCGATCGATGTCCTTCGCAGGGTGGAAGGGCGGGTGATCGTCTCCGGCGTCGGCAAGTCGGGGCTCATCGCGAGGAAGATCGCGGCCACGTTCACCTCGACCGGAACCCCGGCGGTGTTCCTGCATCCGGTCGACAGCCTGCACGGAGATCTCGGGGTCGTGTCGAGCCGCGACGCGGCCATCCTGCTCAGCAAGAGCGGCGAGACCGAGGAGCTTTTCGGGCTCGTGTCGTCGCTCGGCCGGATGCAGGTCCCCATCGTGGCCCTCACCGGGAAGCCCAGGTCGAGCCTCGCGCGAGCCGCGGCGGTGGTGCTCGACGCGAGCGTCGATGAGGAGGCCTGTCCCCTCGATCTTGCCCCGACGACCAGCACGACGGTCGCGGTCGCCCTCGGCGACGCGCTCGCGGTGGCGCTGCTCGAGCTGCGCGGATTTTCCCGCGAGGACTTCGCCGCCCTCCATCCCGGCGGCACCCTTGGTCGCAAGCTGCTGCTCCGGGTGCGGGACGTCATGGTGCCGATCTCAGGCGTCGTCCGGGCCGACACGACCATGCGCGAGGTGGTCATGTCCCTCGCCCATGCCCGGGGGCTTGCCACGGTGGTGGAGAACGACCGGGTCAAGGGCGTCCTGACGGCCGGAGACCTGAGCCGGATCGCGGAGCGCTGGGACAACTTCCTCGAGCTTCCCGCGGGCGAGCTCATGACGAAGACTCCCCGCACCGCGAACGTCGATGACCTCGCGTCGACGGTCACGGGCCAGATGGAGCGGATCGGCATCATCGCGATGCCGGTAGTGGACGAGAACGCCCGCTTGGTGGGGATCGTCCACTTGCACGACCTGATGCGGGCAGGGGCCGTATGAGCAAGGGAGTTGTCGTCCTGTGCTCTGTGGTCTTTGCGCTGTGCTCTGGGTGCAGGGATCAGGGCGTTGCGCCCGTCCAGTCGAACGTCGCGGCCGACAGCTCCGACCAGATCCTGGAGGGCATGACCACGACCATCACCCGGAACGGCGTGACCCAGAGCGTGGTCTACGCCGACACGACGTACATGTTCACCGACCAGCAGCTCGCGGTGCTCCGGCGGCTTCGCAGCACATTCTTCGATGCCCAGGGTGGGCAGACCGCGGTGCTCACCGCGAAGAAGGGGGAATACCAGTTCGGCCGCGGGACTCTCGAGGCCTGGGACAGCGTCTTGGTCAGGAGCCTCGATGGCAGCAACCGGACGCTCAAGACCTCGCACATCATCTACGATCGGGACCAGAACCAGATCCGGTCCGACTCGGCCTTCGTCTACGAATCGCCCACCGAGGTGATCACCGGGAACAGCTTCGTCTCGGATCCGAACTTCAAGAACGTCGTGACGCGGCAGCCCAAGGGACGGCAACGGGGTGAGGGAATGCTCCTGCCGGGACAAAAGCCATGAGGGGCGCTCTTCGACTCGCTGCGACCCTCTTGGTCGCCGCTTCGACTGCGGCTGCGCAGCAGCCGTCCGCGCCTCAGCGCTGCCTGCTCGAGCTCGAGCGCCCGCTGCTTCGTGAAGGGACCCGCATCGAGGTCACGCCCGGCGTCGTCAACTTCTTCGGCGGCGGCGACGCGCGGTTCCGCTGTCGCAACCAGAACGTGCGCATGCGGAGCGACTCGGTCGCATCGTACCAGGGGACGGTGGTGCAGTTCGTCGGCAACGTGCGGTACGCGGACTCGACGATCGAAATGACCGCGGACTTCGGCACCTACTTCCGGGAAAACGAGAAGTGGGAGGCGCGCGGCAACGTGATCCTCACCAACCTGAAGGACGGATCGACGCTCAAGGGGCCGAGCCTCGATTACTTCCGCGCGGTGCCGGGTCTCAAGGATACGGCCGAGATGTACGCCGACCAGCGGCCGACCATCACGATGCCGGTCAAGGATTCGGCCACGGGGAAGCAGACGGAGCCGTACGTGATCGTGGGTGACCGGGTGCGGACACGCGGCAATGACCGGGTGTACTCCGGTGGCCGTGTCACGATCGACCGCTCCGATTTCAAGGGTCGCTCGGACTCGCTCTTCCTCGATTCCGGGAAGGGAAGCAACGGCGCGCTCATCGGCTCGGCCTCCCTCAAGCGGGTCGCGAGCGACTCCTTCGACCTGGTGGGGAAGCGCATCGATCTCACCCTGAAGCAGCGCGAGCTCACCTACGTCACGGCGCGCGATTCCGCCCGGCTCAACAGCGGGGACCTGCGGCTGGTGGGGGACGGCATCGGGCTCGACGTGAATACCCGCAAGGTGGAGCAGACGGTGGCGTGGGGCAAGAACGTGCGCCCTTACGCGCTCTCGGCCGATTACGAGATCCGCGGCGACTCGCTCGCCTTCGACACCCCGGGACAGCAGCTCAAGGAGATCAGGGCCTTCCGCGACGCCTGGGTCGGCGCCAAGCCCGACTCCGGAACCGGTGACCGGGACTGGATCGCGGGACAGAAGGTCGTCGCCGCGTTCGTGCAGCGCGACTCGGCCGGCAAACCGCGTCCCGCGCTCTCGTCGGTGCTCGCCACCGGGGATGCCCGCGCCCTCTACCGCCTGATTCAAGCCGGGGACAAGAAGGCCTCGATCACCTACAACAAGGCCGACTCGATCCGGATCACGATGCGGGTCACGCCCGACTCGATCAGCGTCGCCGACGTGACGGCCCTGGGGAACGTGGAGGGCATTCACCTGCAACCCGCACCGCCACGGGCGACGCCCGATTCGGCGAAGGCGGACAGTGCGAAGGCGGATACGACCCGGAGCGCCCGGAG